>CAIRSO010000881.1 GCA_903881215.1 uncultured Bacteroidia bacterium | reverse complement strand
TATCAAAGTTAAATTTTCACTGGTAGGATAATTGTAAACTCAGCTCCAACCCCTTCCCTTGTCGCAACTTTCAATTCACCGCCATGCCCTTTGGTGACAATTTCATAGCTCATGCTCAATCCCAAACCAGTTCCTTCACCTGTTGGTTTGGTCGTAAAGAAAGGCTGGAAGATCTTATCCAGAACTTTATGCGGAATACCGTTCCCGTTGTCTTTGACAGAAATCAATATATTTTCTGCTTCCTTTTTGGTACTTACCGAAACAGTAGGTTCGTAAGCATCCAGACCTGACAGGTTTTGAAAACCTGTCAGGTCTTTGGCCAATAGTCTCCTTTTTTCGTCGACCGCATAAAATGCATTCGTAATCAGGTTAAGAATTACCCGGCCAATATCCTGCGGAATGATGTTGATTTTACCGATGGTTTCATCAAAATCCGTTTTCATGGTTGCATTGAAGCTCTTATCCCTGGCACGCAAGCCATAGTATGCCAACCTCAAATATTCGTCGGCCAAAACATTAATATCCGTTGGTTCTTTTACACCGCTGCTGCTACGACTATGCTGCAGCATGCCTTTTACGATGGCATCGGCTCGACGACCGTGATGATTGATCTTCTTTTCGTTTACGGAAATATCATTGGCAAGGGCTATTGCTTCCTCCTGATTGCCAGCCTTCAATTCGATTTTCATTTCTTCTATCAACTCAGTATTCACTTCCGAAAAGTTATTGACGAAGTTTAACGGATTTTGGATTTCATGGGCAATGCCAGCAGTGAGCTCTCCCAGGGAAGCCATCTTTTCAGATTGTATCAATTGGGCCTGAGTGGCTTTTAAAACTGCTAATGCATTTTCTGTCTTTTTCTTTTCTTCTTTAAGGGTGATTAAATCCTGTTCTGCCTGCTGTGCCAGTTCTTCAGCCAGTTTTAGGTCATTGAACCGGGTGTAGGTTAGGTCGAATACTTTTGCGAAGCGCAGTAGGATATCAAATTGTTCTTCTGGCAGTGGATCTATTGTTGAGGCGGTTAAATTGCCAAAATTATTAAAGGATGCATTCAAATAGATATGATCAAGTGTACTCATGCCCACTTTTACAAAGTCAGGCAAAAGGGAGAGATCTGTTTCAGTAAAAATAAATGTATCCCACTCAATTTTGCTGGCTCCCTTCAAAAGATATTCCCATTTCACCGTACGGGATTTCCATGCTTTGAGGTATTCAAAGTATGGTTTGTTCTCGTGATACTTTACAAATAGTCCAACCGGAACAGCCCCTGGTTCCGGATTGGCCATCCACCATGTTGACCCATTGGTTTTGGGATCAAAAATCATAATAATACACCTATCGAGGAGAAAATGAAGCTTGGTAAGTTCTTTAAAAACAGTATTTACCAGTTCCGCCAGCTCTTCGGATTTTTGCATCGACATTGCTCGTGCTCTCACACGTTCCAATCCCAGTTCAATCTGGGCCTCCCTTGCCTGGGCTTCAGCTTTTGTAATATCGATGTACCTCTGGTAGGCAAGATTGAACACGTTTCTGAAACGTTTTAATAGATCCAGCTTATTTTCAGTTATGGGGCTATATGTTGAAATGCCCATCGAACCCGTGCCAATTGAATAGAAGTAATAGTGCAGTGATGAACTGTCTTCAAGTTTCGGGTCATCCAGTTCCCCATTGTTCTTTCTTAATTCTCTGAAGTCCTTTAATTCTTTGCCAGCAAATGAAAATTCATTAAAAGCATCACCTGCATTTCTAGTTTCCCTGACTTGCTTATCAATTAATGGATGGAAATTATACGGCATTCGGGTAACCGTTTTGCCTGGCCCGGGAGCATAATCATAATTTAAGAAATACGTTTTATCATCTTCATAAATATTGATCATCGCATTCCTTATTTCCTGGAAACCCAATAATTGAAGTTCTGCATATATGATCTGGCAAATGTCCAACAGGTTATCAGGTTTGTTCATGCTCATTGCCTGAGTTCGTACCCTTTCAAATGCAGACTCGATTTCAAGTTCACGATTCTGTAACTCAACAGCTTTGGTTAGCGAAGCTTTTTCTACAGCCGTAAGTTTTTCATTTTGCTGAATAAAAACAAAAATCGTTTTTAAGTGTTCGTTCATTTGATATTTTATTTCTTTTCCTTTCTTCTCTCCCATTCAGGTAAGTCGGAGGGGGCTTCTATTTTTCAGGTGAAACGCTTTAAAGAAGAGGATTCGGTTGTATCGATTAGCTGTTTGGGGAAGCCTTGTAGGCAAAATCACTGATATTCAACAACTTCATCCTGCGTATCAAAAATGCTAAACAAATTCGAAAATCCAGATATTCTGAAAATCTCCTTAACATCAGGTTGCATATTGCAAAGATGAAGCTTACCATCAACAGAAACTACTTTTTTTTGGGTAACCAGGAATACCCTTAATCCGGAACTGCTGATGTAATTCATTCCGCTGCAATTGAAAATCAAAAACTTCTCACCATTGTCTATCAGTTGGCAGACTTCGTCCTCCAAAACAGAAGAGTGGATCGTTTCAACTTTCCCTTTGAGATACAGAACTGAATAATTTCCTACTTTTTCTTTCTGAATGTTCATGATTTTTTTGTGTATTTTTATATCTTATTCTTCATCCCTTAAAACTTATACTGATATAAATTCTGCATTTTAATGTATACTATATTAACT
>CAIRSO010000880.1 GCA_903881215.1 uncultured Bacteroidia bacterium | reverse complement strand
GCTTTCTTCTGTTTATAAAGAGAGTTGGCCAGGTTAAATTGCCACTGACGGTCGTCGGGTTTCAACTCCAATGCCCTGCGATAGGCAACTTCGGCCTTTCCAAAACTGACTGTGTCCAGTTTAGCAGTATCCTTTAAGCCGGTCTCATAAAATTTATTGCCCTCTCTGATGTGCTTCCGCTCTGCTTGAGAAAAGGCCACAAGTGCTGGTAACAAGAGAATAATTAGGAGGATATATTTTTTCATGACAATTTTTTATTGGTTCCAAATAACCTGAAATTTTTGAGCCACTTGTTTTTCCGATCCAGAATCAGAAAATCTGCCAGGATCAAAAAGAAGGCCAGAGTGAGAAAGACCGGAAACTGGTCGTTGTATTCAGAGTATTCACGCGATTCCATCTCCGTCTTTTGCATTTTCTCGATCTCGTTGAAGAGGTTGTTCAAGCCAACTTCGGCGTTGTTTGCACGAATGTATGAACCTCCTCCGGCTTCAGAAATTTGTGTCAGCATCGGCTCATCGAGTTTGGTTACCACGATACTGCCGGATTTATCTTTCAGGAAATCACTGCTGCCTTCTGTCAATGGGATGGGTGCGCCCTGCGGCAATCCCATACCGATGGTGTGAACAACAATTCCCTTCTCTTTTGCTTTTTTGGCCATCCCAACTGCATCGTCTTCATGATTTTCGCCATCTGTGATGACAATGATAGCCCTGCTTCCCTCGAAACTGGGAGAGAAAGATTTCATGGCCATTTCGATGGCTGCTCCGATGGCAGTACCCTGAACCGGCACAACATCAGTAGTAATCGATTCCAGAAACAGTTTGGCAGAAGAATAATCTGAAGTGATAGGAAGCTGAACATACGCCTGACCGGCGAAAACCACCAATCCGATTTTGTCATTTTTCAATCTGTCGGTCAGTTTGGCGATGGCACGCTTGGCCCTTTCCAATCTGTTAGGCTTGATATCCTGAGCTTTCATACTATTGGAAACATCAAGAGCAATGATCAGTTCGACTCCTTTCCGCTTGGTGAGTGTCAATTTTGACCCAAATTGTGGTTGTGCCAGAGCTGTGATGAGACAAGTTATAGCCAGCAACCAGATAATAAATTTTATGACAGGCCTTCCGGTTGATAGGCTGGGCATCAATTGCGCCAGCAAATCAGGATCTCCAAAACTCTTCAATTTCCTGGTACGCAGAATCCTGGTAAAGAGAAAAAGGAAAACCAACGCAGGGAGAACCAGAAGGATATAGAAATATTCGGGATGAGCGAATCTAAACGAATCCATATATATTAATTTTCAGTGCGTTATGGTAATTTTCTTAAATAAGTTAATTGAAGAAGGAGAATAAAGAGCGCAAGTATGAGAGCAGGGAAAGCATATCTTTTGTACTCTTCTGTTTTGGAGCTCAACTCTTTGCTGTCAATTTTAGACTTTTCCAGTCTGTCGATCTCTTTATAGATTTCTGCCAATTTCAAATTATTGGTGGCCCTGAAATATTTCCCTTCCGTCAGGTTGGCAATGGACTGAAGGGTTTTTTCATCGATTTTAACTTCGATATCCCTCATCTGAATGCCAAAGGGGGTTTGGACAGGAAAAGGAGCCGTTCCGATTGATCCGATGCCGATGGTATAGACCCGGATTCCGAATGTTTTGGCAATTTCGGCCGCCGTAATAGGAGCAATTTCTCCTCTGTTGTTTTCTCCATCAGTCAGGAGAATGATCACCTTGCTTTTGGCTTCGCTGTCTTTCAGCCTCGACACGGCATTGGCCAATCCGAGTCCGATGGCGGTACCGTCTTCAATCATTCCACTTTCAATGTCCTTGAATAGATTTAGCAGAACAGCCCTGTCGGTCGTCAAAGGACATTGCGTAAAGCTTTCTGCAGAGAAAATTACGAGACCCATCCTGTCGAATTCCCTTCCGGAGATAAATTCGCTGGCCACATTCTTAGCTGCCTCCAGACGGTTTGGCTGGAAATCTCTGGCAAGCATTGACCCGGATATATCCAGGGCGATGATGATGTCTATCCCTTCGATGGTTTGGTTGTGCCAGCTGCTGGATGATTGAGGTTTGGCCATAGCCGCAATGAGGAGGGATAAAACTGCCAGTTGTCCGACAAATAGAAGGTGGCGGAGATAGTGCTTCCAGGTTTTGGGTGCATCTTTGAATGGAGTGATGGTGGAGATGCGCAAACTGGCACTCGATTTTTTCTGTTTCCAGATGTACCAGCCAATTAATGGCAGAAGCCCCAGCAACAGGTAGAAATATTCAGGACGTGCAAAAGATATACTGCTCATGACTGTTTTTCATTTTCGTTTGCACCAGAGGGAACATTATCGGCAATTGTTTCAGTCTGAGCAGGAGTCTGTTTTTTGACAATTTCTACAGGCTCAGCCTTAGTCTCTTCGACCAATTTATATGCATTTACCAGCACAAAATGATTTTCATCGGCCAGTGGGGTATATTTTGCAAACTTAACCAGATCGGATGTGTCAAGCGTTTTCTGCAAACTGGTGAAAAGCTTGCCCTTAATTTGAGAATTTTCCCCTTTGAACTGTGAGAGAATTTCATAGGTAGTTTGCTCCATGGCCCTAACTTCGTAACGGTCTTCCAGATATACCCTGATGATATCCGTGAGCCTGGTGTAATAATCTTTCACTTTATCGTGTTGCCACAGTTGTTCTTCCTTCAATTTATCCAACTCGCTCAGCGCGATAACATGCGGTGGTAGTTTTGGTTTGGAAGGCATGGTAAACAGCGGAATATTTTTCCTTCTTCTGTTGATTGCATACAATATCAAAAAGACGACTGAGGCGATCAGGATGATTCCCAAAATCCAGGGAGCTACTTCTTTGAAAGTAACAGGAGCACCGTAAGGTTTTTTAATATCAGTAAAACCTTTTTTCAGGTCTACATTGGGGACTTTAACAAATAAAGTTAGCGCATTGCTTCTGAGCGAATCTTTTGACAAGCTCGATTTTTGGGCAAACAGAAATGGCGCAATGGGATGAGGACCACTGTCGAAAGCTGTTATGAGGTAACTCTGGCGCATTTGAAGGATTCCGTCTCCAATTTTTGAAGAGTCTATAGCCGATCTGGATATTACTTCGATACCGTTGGCAAGACTGTCTTTCAATGTTGGAAAGGTGAGGAAAGTCCCGACAGGATACTCGGCCACCAGAATCATCTTGATCTGATCCCCCAACCAGATGGAATCTTTTTCCAAAGACGCACTGATCTTGACCTGCTGAGCTTCAGTGGGAATGATTGAGAAGAGAAAAAATAATAAAATCAGAAAATATTTTAGTCTGAACATAATTTAGATCAAAGTTTGTGTTCTCTTTTTTTGAAAAGTGCAACCAATGATTTGACATAATCTTCCCGGGTACTGATGCTAACATAATCCGTTCCGGTTTTTTTCAAAAGTGTTTCCATCTCCTTTTTTGAATTCAGCCAATGGTAAAGATAAGTTTTACGCACTGTACTGCTGGAGGTGTCTACCCAGATATATTCGCCCGTTTCAGCATCTTTGAGCTTGATCATCCCAATGGACGGCAACTCTGCTTCTCGTTCATCAAAAATATGAAGAGCCACCAGATCATGCTTGTTGTTGGCAATCGAAATGGCTTTTTCCAATCCGGTATTTTGATTCATAAAGTCAGAAATCAGAAATGCGGTGACATGTCTCTTCATTGCATTGGTAAGATATTGAAGTGCCAGAGGAAGGTCGGTCTTTTTTGATTCTGCCTGAAATTCTATCAGTTCGCGGATAATTCTGAGGGTATGGGTACGTCCTTTTTTTGGAGGGATAAATTTTTCGATTCGGTCAGAGAAAAAGATCACACCGATTTTATCATTGTTCGAAATGGCCGAAAACGAGAGAATGGCAGCGATTTCTGTGATAAGTTGTTGCTTTAGTCGGCCGACAGTTCCGAAATCATTGGAACCGCTGACGTCTATCAGCAGCATCACCGTTAACTCTCTTTCTTCTTCGAAAATTTTGATAAACGGATGGTTATACCGGGCTGTTACATTCCAGTCGATGTTGCGGATGTCGTCGCCAAACTGGTATTCCCGCACTTCGCTGAAAGCCATTCCCCGACCTTTGAAGGCACTGTGATATTCGCCTGCAAAAATATTGCGGGAGAGACCACGTGTTTTTATCTCAATCTTTCTGACTTTCTTTAATAGTTCAGTTGCTTCCACTTACGCTGATTTAACATTTGCGATATTATTGAGAAGTACTTGGAGTACTTGGAGTTTGGAGTACTTAAAGTTAGGAAGATGTGATTTGTGTCTATCATCTCATTCCTTATGTCTTAACTTTTAACTTTAAGTACTCTAAGTACTTGAAGTACTCCAAACTTCT
>CAIRSO010000879.1 GCA_903881215.1 uncultured Bacteroidia bacterium | reverse complement strand
CGAAGACTGGCCTCCATCCTGGTTTTATACAAATCCTTACTGGAAATATTTCAAACCCCTGGCAGACTATGGGAAAAGAGTTTCGTACATGGTTTCGCAAGGAAATCACATTTGTCATGTGGCAATTCTATATCCAACAGAAGAACAATGGGCGGCTGGTTATGTTGGTGAAATTTCCGGAACGGAATACACCAAATTGCAGGAAGTTCTGCTTCTTAATCAAATTGATTATGATATAATTTCACCCGATGTACTATTGAATTCAACGATTAAGGACAGCAAGATTAATATTAGCAAAGAAGATTATCAGATACTCATTATTCCTCCAATGTCGGTCATGTCAACGGATGTTGCAAGGAAGATAGAAAAATTCCGTCAATCAGGGGGAAAGGTAATTGCAACGGGAAATATTCCAAAGTTTGACCCCAAGGGGAAAGACAAGGAGCTTCAACAGACAATTAATGTGTTATTTGATAGTAGCAATGTCAAAAGGGCTTATCGGATTAAAGATCTCAAAAGTATAAGTGAGATGATCAACAGCCAGATCACGAAGGAGGTGGAAGTGATTTCAGGAAGCAAGAGTGATCTTCGCTTTCATCAACGTCAGACGGAAGATAAAGCAATGCGTTTCCTCCTGATGAACGAAAGTACCAGCCAAAATTATTTTGTAATTTCCATCCCGAATTATGGGAAACCATATAAGATGAATATTGAAACCGGAGAGAGTCAAGAGGTTACAAATTATTCATCTGACGGAAAAAGGTTGTACTTCTCTTTTGACTTTAAACCCAGGGAAGCCTTCTTCCTGGCTTTTGAAAAAGGAATAGCCGGAGATCAAAAAATGATGATTGGCGAAACGAGTTTAAAAGATGCCTCGATTGTTTTCAAACTAGGAAAACCCACCATCGTGGGAATAGGGAATGCCAATGAGCCACAGTTTGCAGAAGTTATGAATTTAAACAGGCAAAGTGAACTAATCAAGCTGCCCGCAACATCTACGTTAGGCAATTTAGCCCTGAATAATTCCTGGACATTCATGCCTTTCAATACGGAAGAAGTGGACAAATGGACGGATCATATTGTCAGGGACACTATTGATATCCCGATCATGAAATTCTTTACCGATATTAATTCGGGCGGTACCAATTACGCCAATCCTAACATGGACGACAGCTATTGGCCTACTATTAAAATTGCCGATAAATTTAACACGGAAAAAGGCGGAGAGAGATATTTAAGTTCATGGAATAGCTACAGGATCATACACAACAACAGGGATTTTCGTTCAAAAACACTAGGAGGAAGCGATGTGGTGTACCGTAAGACCTTCCATCTTTCGGCCAAATCCTTGCAGGCAAATATGAAAATTACAGCTGACCCCTCGTATGAACTGGAAATAAACGGATCTAGTGTCGGAAGGGATAGTCTTTTTCAAACAATTGAGAACTATGATATTAGTAAGTTCTTAAAGCCTGGGGAAAATCAGATTCTGGTAAAAGTGCCCTATCACAATGGGTTAATTGCCGAAGGGAATATTCATACCAGTAAAGAAATTGTTCATCTGAATACCAATGACAGCTGGAGTGTAAAAGAGGATTACGCAAGTACATGGGACAAGGCTTTTATGGTTGGAAAACCGCCGCTTGGAGATTGGAGCAGTATCCGGTTTGACTCTCAAAAACAGCCATTCCCAATCGATGCATGGTACAGACAAGTCCTGCCAACAGGTACAAACGAATTGTTATTATCATCTGATCCAGGTACTTGTGAATACTATTTAAACGGAGGGGTCGTTGCTCCTGCCAATGGGAAATTGGCCATACCGGAGAAGGATAAGGGACAAAAAATTGTTCTGGCGGTTAAAGCCAGATTCCAGAAATTAAGTGATGGGCTAAGCAAACCCATCAGGGCGGTAGTGAATCCTATTACTGTGCCATTAAATAATTGGGCTTCTTTTGGACTCGGCTGGTTTTCCGGAAGAGGCATCTATGCTCATGAATTTAAACTGACTAAAGAATATTTTGATGCAGATATAAAATTGATTTTAGATCCGGGAAAGATCAATTGGTTTGCAGAAATCTGGATCAATCACAAGCTGGTTAGATACTGCCCGTGGGGTGAGTTTCCTACGGATATCACCAAATATGTAAAGGAGGGCAATAATACTGTTTCCATCATCGTATCGAATTTGAGTGCGAACAAGGAATTCTGGGATGTTCCCGATGCTGTCCTGAGCAATTGTGTCAGCCGGTGGTGGCACAACGGCGCAACTGAGCGGGAAAGCGGATGCCTGGAGTCAGGTCTCCTGGGTCCTGTTCAGATTATACCCCAATCCAAATTTGAAAAACAATTTTAACTATGAAAAACAATGTAAATAAAAGGGCTCTGGGATGTTCTGTTTTTGCAGTATTGATGTCGGCAGGAGCTTATTCTCAGCAGTTGACAAAAAAGCCTAATGTTCTCATCATCATGTCTGATCAGCTTTCAGCCGAATCCACGAGTTTTAATATGGGAACCAAATACCTGAAAACCCCCAACATCGATTATCTGGCCGAACATGGGGTAAGTTTCAACAATGCCTATTGTGCGAATCCGCTTTGTGTTCCATCCAGAGGTTCCATGTTTACCGGTCGTTATCCTCATGAACTTGGCATCCAGACCAATGAGGATAAATTACTTGATCCCGATGAATTTCCGTCCCTGGGAACTATCTTCAAAAATGCAGGTTACGAAACCGGTTATGTGGGAAAATGGCATTTACCATACGACAGAAATCAAGCGGAATCACATGGATTTACCTATTTACCTGAAAAAAAAGGAAATGGAACCGATAGTATTTCACCTGACCAGGCAAATAAATTTTTTAAAATGAAACATCAGAATCCCTTCTTTCTGGTCGTCTCATTTATGAATCCTCATAATATCTGTCAGTGGCCACGGAACCAAAAACTGCCTGATGGAGCAATTGGAGATGCTCCACCGGCAGATCAGTGTCCGCCGCTGAGAGCCAATGCAAATCCATCGAAAAACGAAACCGATATCATGAAACTGATGAGAACATCCGTGCAGAATAGCAAGATGTTTCCGGTTGGAGATTTCTCGGATGAAAAGTGGCGGCAGTACATCTGGGCTTATTACCGGATGATTGAAAAAGTGGATAGCGAAATTGGCCGGGTACTTCAATCCTTACGTGAATCAGGTCTTGATAAAAATACCCTGATCGTTTTCTTAAGCGATCATGGAGATTGCCAGGGCGCACATCGCTGGAATCAGAAAACTGTGTTTTATGAGGAGGCGTCAAAAGTGCCGTTTATCTTCAGTTATCCCGGAATGAAGTCCAGAAAATCTGATTATCTAGTTCAAACCGGGGTTGATTTGATGCCCACTTTATGCGAATTTGCCGGCATTACTATTCCTAAGAACAACCGCGGCATAGGCTTAAAACAGCTGATAACGGGCAAAACGGTCCCTACCGGTCGTCAATCCATCGTAGTATCAGATCATCTGACTCAGGGGGAACCTGTAAACGGACAAAAACCTGAACCGGAAGGCCGGATGTTACGAAATGACAGGTTTAAATACTGGGTATACAACGAAGGTGAACAGAGAGAAACACTTTACGATTTGCAGAACGATCCCGGGGAAATGGTTAACCTGGCTAACGACCCAAAATATCAGGCAGAGTTAAAAAACTGCCGAAAAGAGCTGATCGATTGGGCCAATAAAAATAACGATCCATACCTGAAATTTACGATTAAATAAAAACAAGTAAGTATGCAAACAGGCAAAATTTTAAAACATTCGTTATTAACATCCTTTTTTATTGGCGCTTCGTTCTGCTATGCGCAGGAAAGGCCCAATGTAATTGTGATCTATTCGGATGATCAGGGAGCAATTGATTTGAATTGTTATGGAGCTAAAGATCTGGTAACCCCCAATATTGACAAATTGGCAAAAAGTGGAATTCGTTTTACTCAATTTTACGCTGCACCGGTTTGTTCACCTTCCAGAGCTTCTTTATTAACCGGATTAACAGCCCAAAGGGCAGGTGTACCGGGAAATGCAGGTGCCGATTTGAAAAGCAATGCAGGCCTTCCGGGTGATCGGCACACCATGGCCGAAATGTTTAAAAGTGCAGGTTACAAAACCGCCCATATCGGAAAATGGCATTTGGGTTATCAGCCTGAAATGAGTCCAAATGCGCAGGGATTCGACTATTCATTTGGCCATCTGGTTGGCTGTATCGACAATTACTCTCATTTCTTTTACTGGAACGGCCCCAACAGGCATGATTTGTACCGTAACGGGAAAGAAGTTTTTTACCCGGGCGAATATTTTCCTGATTTGATGGTCAAAGAAGCCGGGCAATACATAGAACAAAACAAGAACAATCCCTTTTTCATCTATTTTGCCATCAACATGCCGCATTATCCTTATCAGGGCGATCCTAAATGGCTGGAGTATTATCAGGGCAAGGGCGTTCCTTACCCCCGCGATCTCTATGCTGCTTTTGTCTCAACACTCGATGACAAGATAGGTTTGCTGCTGAAGAAGGTTTCAGACCTTGGACTATCTAAAAACACCATTGTAATTTTCCAGTCCGACAATGGTTATTCAACCGAAGAGCGGGCGCATTTTGGTGGGGGAAGTGCCGGTGTTTACAGGGGAGCAAAAGCCTGTCTTTTTGAAGGTGGTATCAGGGTTCCGTCAATGATTAGCTGGCCAGGCAAAATTCCTGAAGGAGAGGTGCGAGATCAGTTTTCAGTGAATACCGACTGGATGCCGACCCTGGCCGAATATTGCCATATCAAACTGGAGACTAAAACGCTGGACGGAAAAAGTTTAGTGCCTGTCATAAACAATTCAGAAACTGAATCACTGCATGCCAATGGTTATTGCTGGGCTTTTGGCAAAAACATGTGGGTAGCCCGTAAAGGCAAATGGAAATTGCTCGGAAACCCCGTGGATACAAGCAAAAAGGGGCTATTGACTCAAAGTGATTCGCTCTTTCTGGTCGATCTGGAATCAGATCCCGGTGAGATGAACAATCTTTCCTCGTTGAACCCGGGTATTGTAGAAGAATTAAAATCCCAATACCTTCTTTGGGAAAAGAACAACAAGCGTTAACATCAATCTTATACTATGATTGGCAAGCATCTGTTATTACTCCCGATACTGCTTTTTGTACTGAATTCCCTCCAAGCTCAGGAGATCCAAAATACACCCTCCGATAAACCCGGTGGTGGGGCAATTTACCCAAAAATAAGGATCTGGACATCGCCGTCGGCAGGTGAGGAACCAAATTTCAATTCACCAAGCCTGCAGTGGCCGACAAAGAAAAAAGCCAGCTATAGCGTAAGAATATCCTCCACAAGAGATTTCAGCGGTGATGTCATAACCGGGAACAGAATCCCCTATGCTATTTTCAATCCGCACAAAAAGCTTGAACCAGGTTTATGGTACTGGCAATACAGGGTCAATGAGGAAAAATGGAATCAGCCCGATTCATTTGTCATTAAATCCTCCACACGGGTATTTGTCACACCCGATAGCCACAAGCTTCAAACAAAAATCACCTCGGCTCATCCAAGGGTTTTAATCAAAAAAACAGAACTTGACGAGTTAAGGAAAAGGGCCGCGAATTACAAAGAAGCAGTTTTATTGATCAGGGAAGCAGATGGCTATTTGAACAAACCTGCCCCCTCTGAATCATCTGCCCTGCCTTCCTTTAAGGGAAAGGATAATTTTGAAAACGAAAAAATAGCTTCTATTTCAAGTAAATGGGCGGGATGGAATATCCATAAGGTGATCATTACACTTTCTCAAGCCTACCTTTTAACAGGAGATGAAAAATATTTCAATACTGCTAAAACCTGGATGCTGGAGATTTCAAAATGGGATCCCAACGGACCTTCTCATACCAATAATTTCGGTGATGCCGGTATCATGTCCGGCCTTGCCATCGGAGTAGATACTTTTTGGGATGTGTTATCGGCAGCAGAAAGAGAGCAAATTATCAGTCATACCACCATACGAGCCTCTCAGTTTTATAACCTATGGATCAATCAAGTGGAAAGCCGCTCTTCCTCCATGCATGTTTGGCAACACATTCTTCACAATTTACTACAGACATCCCTGGCCTTAAAAGGGGAGATTCCCGAACCTGACCAATGGATTGAATATGTTTACGAACTATGGATAGCCCAGTCACCAAAGATGGGCGAAGAAGATGGTGCCTGGTTTAACGGCACTTCCTATTTCGGCATGAATACGCTTTCGTTGATCGATGTTTCATCGATTTTCAAAGATCTTTCCGGTATCGACTTCATGACTAAAGACTGGTTTCAAAACAATCCACGATGGCTGATCTATGCCTTCCCGCCAAAATCTGTTTCAGACGGGTTCTGTAATGACGGGGAAAGATATCAGTTTCCCATTATCAATTATGCGGGTTATGCAGACGCTATGGCACGATTGTCAAATCTGCCTTATGCAGGGTGGTATGCTCAAACCATCGCGAAAAGCCTCGGGAAAGAGATTGCCGATGACGAAGAATTTCGCTGGTTTAGAATTCGCAGCGGACTTAAAATGAAACATCCTGCAACTGTAAAAGAATTTATCCTTCCACAGGCGGCACGCTTTCCTGATATTGGCGTTGCTTACATGCATACAACAATGCAAAATGCCAAAACAGACCTTATGCTGTCCTTGCGAAGCAGTCCCTATGGACCAATGGCACACGCCCATGCCGATCAAAACACGTTTAATATAGCCTATGGAGGGAAAAGACTTTTTTACAATACAGGCTACCGACCGGCCATGGGCGATCCGCATTTTCTGGGTTGGTACAAACATACGCAGGGTCACAACGGAATTTTAATTGATGGCGAAGGACAGCCATTCAGCGACGCAGCTTACGGATGGATACCCCGTTTCCTTCACGGCAATCAACTGTCTTATGCCGTTGGCGATGCCTCCAATGCCTATTCAGGAGCCGTGGATGGAGTGAAAACCGATCTCGGGATGAAACTTTTCAGGCGCCATTACCTCATGCTTCTCCCATCCACCATTGTGATTTATGATGAACTGGAGGCAGACCACAATGCCGGCTGGAGCTGGTTGCTTCACAACGATACCGGATTGGCGATTGATCCTAAAACAAAATCTATCCTGGCAAAAAATGATGCAGCTTATGCAAGGGTATCACTCTATGCCTCCTCGCCAGTTGATTATCAGGTAACCGATCAGTTTACGATTCCAATAGACAATTGGACAAATAAAACAGACGAAGAGGGAGACACCATGGTTTTTAAAAATCAGTGGCATTTCAAAGCTATATCCAAAGAGAAAACAAAATCGATGCGCTATCTGGCGATATTTCAGGTCAAGCCGGATAGCACTTTTGAGAAGATTACTACCGATAAGGAGAATTCCTCTTTCACAATAGGTGACTGGAAAATAGAAGCTGAAATGAATTCATCAAAACCGGCGGGTATCAAAGTGTGGAAGTCTGACAACAGTGCCTCGCTGGTCTCAGGAGGTGATCTTTTGTTTAGAGCAAAAACTTACAAAGGACAGAAAAACGAGAGTTCAAAGTTGCTGGAAGTGATAGATGGAAAGGAAATATTTCAGGAGGCATCAGATGAAATTCCGGCTTCCATTCTAAAAGCCATGAGAAAATATTAATTTGTGAATAAAAATATAAAACATTAAGAACCATGTTAAACCGGAGGAGATCATTGGGATGTATGGTAACTTTTTCAGCTCTGGCAGGCGGGATCTTTGCCATGGAACATCCCAAAGTTGAAAAACCCGAAAACGGGCGTCCCAATATACTTTTTGCCATTGCCGACGATCAATCCTTTCCTTATGCTTCGGCTTACGGAACAAAAGGAATACATACACCGGCATTTGATGAGGTGGCTGCCCGGGGAGTCCTTTTTACCAACGCTTTTGTGGCGGCTCCGCAGTGCAGTCCGTCGAGGGCAGCAATCCTTACCGGGAGAAATATCTGGCAACTGGAAGAGGCGGGTACACATAGCAGCTATTTTCCTAAAAAATTTACCGTATTTACCGACCTTCTTGAAAAATCAGGTTACCATATTGGATTTACCGGTAAACCCTGGGCTCCCGGAAATTTTAAAGATGCAGGATGGTCCCGTAATCCTGTCGGTCCGGAATACAATACCAAATTTCTTAATTCTGTCCCTGCCACCGGCATTAGCATAAACGATTACTTCGAAAATTTCAAGGATTTTTATGCCGCTAAAACGGATAACGCTCCCTTCTTTTTCTGGTATGGCGGACATGAGCCTCACAGGGTTTACGAGGATGGATCAGGAATAAAGGCCGGAAAAAAACTCCCTGAAGCTCTTGTCCCTTCCTTTTTGCCCGATGTGAATCTGGTAAAAAGCGACCTCCTTGATTATTACTTTGAGATTGAATGGTTTGATGCCCAACTGGCCAAAATGATTCAATTTCTCCGCGAAAAAGGAGAACTGGAAAATACCATCATCGTAGTGACGGCTGACAATGGAATGGCCTTCCCCTCCGCGAAAGCCAATCTTCGTGAATATGGAACGCATGTCCCGCTGGCAATTTGCTGGCCGAAGAAAATTTCCGGAGAAAGGGTGGTAAAGGAATTGGTTGGGCTGATCGATCTCGCACCTACTTTTCTTGAAATTGCCAAAATAAAGGATGTTCCGGAGATGACAGGGAAAAGTCTTTCCCGGGTACTTTTTCCGGATAAAGGAAAAAAGGCAGATATTTTACATGAGTATATTTTAACGGGAAGGGAAAGACACTCCCATGCCAGACCGGATAATTTGGGTTATCCAGCAAGAGCCATCAGAACCGCCGACTATCTTTTTATCCTGAATCTTAAACCGGACCGTTGGCCGGCAGGTGATCCTGCCCCTGAATCTGCAAAGACTGGAGCTTTATCGGATAATGAAAAAAGCTTGTGGCCTGGCTACCAGGATATTGATGACTCCCCTACGAAGCTGATGTTAATTGAGGAAAGTATTAAATATCCTCTTCAGTTCATGCTCGGTTACGAAAAACGACCCGAGGAAGAACTTTACTATATCCGGACCGATCCGGGTTGTACAAAAAATCTTGCAACTAATCAGGAATATTTCCCTATCAAAGAGAAATTAAGACAGACACTTGAAAAAGAGCTGAAAGTACAAGGTGATCCCAGGTTAACCGGGAAAGGCGACTTGTTCGATTCCTATCCCCGTTTCGGGGCCATGCGCAATTTTCCCGGATTCAAGGAAAAAGGAAAATACAATCCTAAATATCAGTAATAAGGCACAACCAACCAAGCAAAACGACCAGCCATGAGCAGATTATTACCCAAAATATTTCCCAATTATCCCGCCGGACTTTCAGCGATAGCCCTTTCTATTGTTCCTTCTTTTGCCGCTATTTCAGCTCCACCGGTTCAAAAGCCTAATTTCATTTTTATCCTCTGCGACGATCTTGGCTGGACAAGCACCTCACAAAGGATGGACAACCGGATGACCAACTCAAGTAGCGACTATTATGAAACTCCGAACATGGAAAGACTGGCCTCCCAGGGAGTTCGGTTTTCAAACGGATATGCTCCGTGCGCACTCTGTTGTCCAACCCGCAGAAGCATTCAGTTTGGCCAAACTCCGGCACGTCAGGGAGACTTGCTTTTTAAAGAAAATTATCATCCCGATTTTAAAAAGGGTTTGGCTATACCACAAATGCTGAAATCGGTCTCTTCCGATTACAGAGCGGCTCATTATGGTAAATGGGATTTGCGGTCCGATATTTTCCCTGAAGACATTGGCTATGATGAAAGCGATGGAGACACGGGAAATAATAATGGCGATATGAATTCTTCAAAGGAAACAAAATGGACCGATCTGTTTCTGAACAATGATCCCAAACGAATGGGAACCATCACCAACAGGGCAGTCAATTTTATGGAGCGTCAGGTAAAAACCGGCCATCCATTCTACCTCCAGGTTTCCCATTATGCGACCCATGTCGATTTCCAAACCAGGGAAGAAACCTATCAAAAATACCTTCAGAAAAAGAAAGGGGAGATTCACAACAATCCGGGATTTGCCGGTATGCTCGATAATCTGGATGGCTCGATTGGCACCCTTCTCGACAAAATTAATGAACTCGGAATTGCCGATCATACCTATCTGATCCTGATGACCGACAATGGAGGTGTTGAGGCTATCCCTCCGGTAAATAATAAGTTTGATCATCCATCCGTCTTTAAAACTCCCAGCAACAATTTTCCGTTGAGAGGGGGAAAATGGACCTTGTACGAAGGTGGCATCAGGGTGCCTTTCATGGTAATAGGTCCGGGAATCAAACCTGGAAGTCAATGCGATATCCCGGTTACAGGATGGGATATTTTGCCAACATTATCCGATCTGGCCGGAAATAAAAATCCGCTTCCTTCCAACCTGGATGGCACCAGTTTCCGGCCTCTGCTGGAGAATGGGAACAAAGGTCAATTTGTCAGAAATGGGGAAGAACTGGTATTTCATTACTTTGGAAAGCCTCATTCGGCCATTCGTGCCGGCGACTTTAAACTGATCAAATTTTGGAATCTTAAGAAGATTGAACTTTATAATTTGAAGGACGATCCGGGCGAATTAAATGATTTAACTGAATCCAAACCGGACAAGGCGAAGGAGCTGGAGGCTAAGCTTTTGGCATATCTTGAAAAGGTTCATGCCGAAATCCTCTATCCGCCTAAGAACATCAAGGCAAAATCAAAGAAAAAAAACTCAGACGACTAGTTACAATACGATAACAGACTATGAAACGAACATGTTGCTTCACAACGCCCAAGAGTGTGATAATAATTTTCATCAACATGGAGTTCCATACTGCCTTTAAAAACAAATTATTATAGTATGAAAACAAGATGGCTTTTGTACTCCCTTTTGCTCTATTCAGCAATCGGCTGCAACCAGAAAAATGAGCATATTATTACTACTTATGGTGCCAAAGCGGATGGCATCACCAACAACGCCGCCTCAATTCAAAATGCCATAGATGAGGTGTCCTCCTCGGGCGGCGGACAGGTGATCGTTCCTCCGGGAAACTTTATGACAGGAACACTTTTCCTGAAATCAGGTGTGAATCTTCATTTAGAAGCCGGTGCCTGCCTGCTGGGAACGAACAAAGTAGATGATTATACCAGTACCGGTACCCGTCGGGCGCTGATTTATGCCAAAGATCAAAAGAATATCAGCATCAGCGGATCAGGAATCATTGACGGTCAGGGGCAGGAACTTATGCTCGATATTTTCAGAAAACTCAGAAACGGTGAACTGAAACAAGATTCACTATGGTTGTTTAAGAGGCCGGATGCCGGCAGAGCACTTATCATCTTTTTTCGCAACTGCACAGAGGTAAACATTTCCGGTATCACCCTCAAAAATGCATCCAGCTGGGTACAGGATTACAGGGAGTGCAACAATGTTGTCATCGACAGGATCAAGGTTCAAAGTACTGCCTATTGGAACAACGACGGACTGGATATCACGGATTCCAAAAATGTAAAAATCACCAATTGCTTCATCAATTCTTCCGACGATGCTATTTGCCTGAAATCGGAGAATCCAAATTCCTTCTGCGAGAATGTATTCATAGACAGCTGTACCGTACGATCCAGTGCCAATGGCTTTAAGATAGGGACTGCCGGTTCGGGTGGATTTAGAAATATCAAAGTTCGTAACCTGACAGTCTTTGATACTTACCGGTCGGCCATCGCCATCGAATCTGTGGATGGAGGCTTTCTTGAGAATATTGATATTCAAAATGTGTCGGCAAAAAATACAGGGAATGCCATTTTTATCCGTCGTGGGCAACGAAACAAGAATCAAAAAGCCGGAACACTCAATGGCGTTTACATCGCTAATCTGAAAGCCGACATCCCGCTGTACAAGCCGGATCAGGGGTATCCGATTGAAGGTCCGCCGGACCATCTCCATCCCGGCGAGGACAAAATGCCCAAACGGCCCGGCCATTTTCACATTTTCGGTCACCCGTTTTTACCTTACAACCTGATACCTTCCTCCATTGTCGGCATTCCTGACAACCCTGTTCAGGACATAACACTGGAAAACATCGAGATCACCTATGGAGGCAGGGCCAGCAAGGAGATTGCCTATATACCGCTCAGCGAAATCACTTCGGTACCCGAAAATATTGCCGGCTACCCTGAATTTTCAATGTTCGGCGAGTTACCTGCCTGGGGCTTTTACCTGCGCCATGCTGAAGGGATCAAAATGAAAAATGTAAAACTAAACTACCGTGAAGTTGACTTCAGACCTGCCATGGTTATGGATGATGTCAAGGGAATTGACCTAACGGATGTAGACATACCTACCGCCAAAGAGATGCCGGTACTATACTTCAACAACAGTTCCGGCATAAAGCTGAATAATCTGAAGATGCCGGTGAGCGAAGAGAAGGGGGTTGTGAAAAATTTCTAATAGTTTTATTGGATGATAAAACATTTCAAACATTTCAAACATTTCAAACATTTCAAACATTTCAAACATTTCAAACATTTCAAACTATAACTTATGAAAACCCTATTCCTTCTTCTTTTCTTTGCGCTGCTTCAATCTGCCGCAGCCCAAAAAAATCCATCGGACATTCCGGCCAATAAAGTGGTGCCCTCTCAAAAACAACTGGACTACCAATCCCTCGAAGTAGTTGGATTCGTTCATTTCAACATGAATACTTTTACCGACAAGGAATGGGGATACGGCGATGAGTCGCCAACCTTGTTTGACCCAAAAAAACTGGATTGCGAACAGTGGGTTAAAGCAGCCAAGGAGGGTGGTTTCAAAGAGCTGATCCTTACCGCTAAGCACCACGATGGTTTCTGTTTGTGGCCGAGTGCTTACACTGAGCATTCCATCAAAAACAGTCCGTATAAAAACGGAAAAGGTGATATCGTGAAGGAATTTACGGAGGCTTGTGCCAAGTATGGGATTAAGGCAGGCCTCTATTTATCTCCGTGGGACCGGAATCATGCCGGATACGGCACTCCCGCCTATCTCACTTATTACAAGAACCAGCTGCGTGAACTGCTGACCAATTATGGCAAACTCACCGAGGTTTGGTTCGATGGTGCCAATGGTGGCGATGGATACTATGGTGGTGCCAAAGAGACAAGAAAGATCGACAAAAAAGGCTATTACCCCTGGGAGGAAATCCGTGAAATCGTATACAAACTACAACCGGGTGCCTCTATCTTTTCCGATGCGGGCCCTGATATCCGTTGGATCGGCAATGAGCGCGGTATCGCCGGCGAAACTTGCTGGAGCATGCTGGATAGAAGCAAAGTCGCCGTGGGTGATGCCGATCAGGATTACCTCAACACCGGCGATTTCTACGGCACTTCATGGGTAATCGGCCAGTGCGATGTCTCCATCAGAAAGGGATGGTTTTTCCACACCGCCGACGATGAAACCGTCAAGACCCCTTCACAACTGGTAGATCTCTACTACCGGTCGGTTGGTCGCAATGCAGTTTTCCTGCTGAACCTGCCCCCTAACCGGGATGGCCTTTTTGCCGATAAAGATGTGGCTTCGCTGAAGAAATTCAAAGAAATCCTGGACAAGACCTTCAAGGAAAATATGGTTGCCAACGCAAAAGTGACAGCCTCCAATCAATATTCGGGAGATGCCAAATTCAGTCCGGCAAACATCACTGACAATGATGCCAACAGCTACTGGGCAGCGGCAAAAGACAAAAGGCAGGCGACCCTGGAAATGGCCATCGACAGCACCAAAAAATTTGACCGGATTTTGCTTCAGGAACCCATTCGCTTTGGACAGAGAATTGCCTCCTTCGACATTCAGCTTCTGCTTCCAGGCGGTTGGCAAACCATTGCTAGTGGCACCAGCATCGGTTTCAAAAGACTGCTTAGAATTACACCTATAGCAGGCAGCAAAATCCGCATCAATATCAGGGATGCCAACAATACCCCTGCCCTTGCAAATTTTGGAATATACAAGGCGAGTGGTGGCGATACGATCTTATAATTATTTTCAAAATTAATATCCTGTCTACTTTCAAGTTTTACTTTACCTGAGACATAAAATATGTACAAGTCTATACGTTTCGTCATCCCATTAATTCTCCTTCTCTCCTTTGGGGCTTGCACCCAAAAGACCACCAAAATCTGGCTGGATGATCTAAAAATCCAAACCTTTTCGCAAGGGATTCCTTCCGTTTCTGCAAAGAAAAATCAGGGTGGAGATTCTATCCGTATCGCCGGCAAGAAGTTTGACCGGGGCGTTGGGGTTCAGTCGGTCGGGGTACTCTCCTTTTTACTGAATGGGAAAGCCGAACAATTTTCAGCGATGGTAGGCGCCGATGACAAGGGGAATACATCCATGCATGTTCAGTTTTTTGTTGTTGGCGATAAAAAAATCCTCTTCGAAAGCGGTCCGATGAAGGTTGGTGATCTACCGAAAAAAGTGAATGTTCGCCTTGCCGGGATTCAACGTCTGGGACTTCTCGTAACAGTAAATTTGGATGATGAGGGTTATGGCCGAACCTATTCAAACTGGGCAGACGCAAAGCTGGTTATGCAAGGCGAAAACATGCCTCAACCCATTCCCAACGACGGAGAAAAATACATTTTAACTCCTGCCCCGGCCAAATCTCCCAAAATTAATTCGGCCGGAATTTTTGGGGTGACGCCAGGCAATCCGTTCCTTTTTACCATTGTTGCCACAGGTGAAAGACCCATCACTTTTTCGGCAAAGAACTTACCCGGCGGACTATCATTGGATACCAAAACCGGTATCATCACAGGGAAAGTTGCCAAGATGGGATCCTACCTTGCAACACTTGTAGCAAAAAGCGCATCCGGCGTAGGCACAAAATCGTTGAAAATTGTGGTAGGTGACACCGTCGCACTCACCCCCCCAATCGGTTGGAACGGCTGGAATTCCTGGGCCAGGAATATCGATGGGGAAAAGGTACTTGCCTCTGCCAATGCCATGGTGATGATGGGACTTAACAATCATGGTTGGACCTACATCAACATCGACGATGCCTGGGAGGGTCAGCGGGGAGGAAAGTTCAATGGCATCCAGCCCAACGAGAAATTCCCAAAGTTTAAGGAGATGATTGACGACATTCATGCCATGGGACTAAAACTTGGCGTTTACTCCACTCCCTGGATTTCGACCTATGCCGGATATGCCGGTGCCTCATCCGACTTTGAAAAAGGAGAATATCCTGATTCTATCAAGGCCAACAAGAGAGCATATCGCTATGTTGGAAAGTTCAGATTCGAAAAAGAAGATGCCCTGCAAATGGCAGAATGGGGTGTCGATTACCTGAAATACGACTGGCGTATCGATCTTGTTTCCGCTGAGCGGATGTCGGAGGCCTTGAAGAAATCGGGAAGGGACATTTTGTACAGCTTATCCAATTCAGCGCCATTCGCTCAGGCGAAAGATTGGGCCAGAATCTCCAATGCCTGGCGCACCGGTCCTGATATTCGCGACAGCTGGCTGAGCCTATATACTTCGGCATTTACCATCGACAAGTGGGCTCCCTATGGCGGGCCCGGACATTGGAACGACCCCGATATGCTGATCCTCGGAAATGTAACCACGGGCACCGACCTTCATCCGACCCGACTCACGCCCGATGAACAATACAGCCACGTCAGCCTTTTCAGTCTGCTGGCGGCACCATTGCTAATAGGTTGTCCCATCGAACAGCTGGATGCTTTTACGCTAAATCTGCTCACCAATGATGAAGTGATAGCCGTGAACCAGGATCCTTTGGGCAAACCGGCACGCCTGGTTGCCGATGAAAATGGCGTTCAAATCTGGGCAAAAACGTTGGAAGATGGCTCGGTAGCGGTTGGCTTGTTTTACACAGCAGACTTTGGAAAGACACCTCAATCTTACTTCCACTGGGGCAATGAACCTTCGAAAAAGTATTCGTTTGATTTTGCCAAAGTTGGTTTAAAAGGCAAATACCAACTCCGGGATCTCTGGCGACAAAAGGATCTGGGAGCTTTTGTCGGTTTGTTCGAGACAGAAATAAGGCACCATGGGGTGGTCATGATAAGAATGAAAAAAATTTGAACTATGAAAAAAATATCAAAGGTTTTTGCCCTGTACATCTGTTGCATTATCCTCGGATCATGTGCAGAAAAAGGATCTGAAGTTTGGCTGGATGACCTGACGATGGTTTCGTTTTCGGAAGGAATCCGTCCGGTAAAAACCAAATCCAGCTATATGTCAGATACCATTCACATTGCCGGTGTTTCCTATCAAAGAGGGATTGGATCAATCACTCCCGCGGTGTTTCCCTTCCTTCTAAACGGGAATGCCTTGAAATTTACCGCAGAAGTCGGAGCCGATGACAAGGCGAACAAGGATATAGCGATAAAATTTTATGTGGTCGGAGACAAGAAAATATTGTTCGAAAGCGGTGAAATGCGCGTTGGCGATCCGGCAAAAAAGATTGCCCTCGACCTGAGAGGTATTAAGAGATTGGGACTTTTGGCTATCGATGATATCGGAGGATTAAAGAATAAGATGACCTACTGCAACTGGGCCAATGCGAAATTTGAGATGATTCGGGACAGTCTTCCAGCGCTTATCCCAAATACCGACGAAAAAGTAACATTGACACCTGATCCTCCGCAAACACCTCGAATCAATTCTGCAAGAATCTTCGGTGCAACACCCGGAAATCCATTTTTTTATTCAATTGCAACTACCGGGAAACGCCCGATGGAATTTTTCGCATCCAATCTCCCCGGGGGACTTAAGCTGGACTCGCAGACAGGTATTATCACAGGAAAAGTGGCCAAACGTGGCGTTTATCCTGTCTCACTCAAAGCGAAAAATGAGTTGGGCGAGGCATCCGTGATCCTTAAAATATGCATTGGGGATACCATTGCCTTAACTCCTCCGATAGGCTGGAATGGCTGGAATTCCTGGGCTGAAAAGATCGATAGGGAGAAAGTGATTGCCACAGCAGATGCCATGGTGAGCAAGGGCTTGAACAACCACGGCTGGAGCTACATCAACATTGATGATTCGTGGCAAGGCTTCCGCGGAGGCAAACTGAATGCATTGCAGCCAAACGAAAAATTTCCGAAAATCAAGGAAATGGTGGAGTATATCCATTCCCTTGGCTTGAGGGCCGGCATCTACTCTACGCCTTACGTTTATAGTTATGCCGGCTATCCGGGGGCATCCTCCGATTTTGAAAAAGGCGGCGAAAAACATGAACCCATCAAGAAAAACAGGCGCTCATCCGGACCAATCGGCAAGTCCAGGTTCGAAACAAATGATGCACTTCAAATGGCCGAGTGGGGGTTCGACTACCTTAAATACGACTGGAAAATCGATGTAACCTCAACCAAACTCATGTCGGATGCTCTTAAAAAATCAGGAAGGGACATCGTTTTTAGCATATCAAACAATGCCCCATTTGAGAAGGCTGCAGACTGGGCCCGGTTAACCAATGCCTGGCGTACAGGTCCGGATATTCGTGACAGCTGGACAAGTCTCTATTCGCTGGCTTTCACCATTGACAAATGGGCCGGTTATGGGGGTCCCGGTCATTGGAATGATCCCGACATGATGGTGCTAGGGAACGTGAGCATGGGTCCTTCCGTGATGCATCCAACCAAGCTAACGCCGGATGAACAATACAGCCACGTCAGCATTTTCAGCCTGCTGGCAGCACCTCTGCTGATCGGTTGCCCAATCGAGCAGCTGGATGATTTTACCCTCAATCTGCTCACCAACGATGAAGTCATTGCCGTGAACCAGGATCCTTTGGGCAAACCGGCACGCCTGGTAGCCGATGAAAATGGCGTGCAGATCTGGCGGAAACCATTGGAGGACGGCTCAATCGCAGTCGGACTTTTCTACACGGACGACTATGGCAAAACTCCACCAACCTATTTTCGATG
Source organism: uncultured Bacteroidia bacterium (assembly GCA_903881215.1). GTDB lineage: Bacteria > Bacteroidota > Bacteroidia > Bacteroidales > Prolixibacteraceae > CAINVV01. The sequence goes on along the minus strand of CAIRSO010000879.1, from coordinate 17,758 downwards.
GGGCAACGAAGTGCCAAAACAATTTACGCTGGATTTCAAGAAGCTGGGACTGACCGGAACTCTGAAATTGAGAGATCTCTGGAGACAAAAGGATTTGGGCGAATTCAGCGACTCTTTTGCTGCCGAAATCAGGTATCATGGGGTCATCATGCTTCGGATATTTCCGGTTAATCAAACGGCAAATAGAGTCAATTGAAATCTAATGAGACCTATGTGTCTATTGTGGTGAAAAAAGAAACGACAAATTAAAAATAGAGAATAATGAAGAGAAGAGAATTCTTTAAAACAAGTGCAATTGCCACTACGGCTGTAGCCGGATTTTCCATTCTGCCATCGGCTGTATTCGGCAAAAAATTCGGATATGTTGCCCCCAGCGATAAGGTGAACCTCGCCTGCTGCGGAATCGGCAACCGGGGAAAAGACATTATCAAATCACTTCATAAAACAGGCCTTTGCAACATCGTGGCTCTTTGTGATACAGAAGTCGGGTCGGCCAATACCCAGGAAGTTTTGGGAATGTTTCCGGATCTTCCACGCTTTCAGGATTTCAGACAGATGTTCGACAAAATGGGGAATCAATTTGATGCCATCACCGCCGGAGTTCCCGATTTCTCCCATTTCCCCATTACGATGCTGGCAATGTCGCAGGGAAAACATGTCTATACCGAAAAGCCCATGGGGCACACTTTCCATGAAGTTGAGCTGATGATGAAAGGTGAAAAAAAGCACAAAGTTGCCTGCCAGATGGGCAACCAGGGACATTCTGAGGAGAACTATTTTCAGTTCAAGGCCTGGACCGAAGCCGGCATTATCAAGGATGTCACGAAGATTACAGCCTTCATGAACAACGGCCGTCGGTGGCATGGCATGAAAGTGTCGGATTTCCTTCCAGAGCAACCAATCCCGGATAATCTGGATTGGGACTTGTGGCTTACCACTTCACGCCATTTTGCCTTCAACAAAGGGTACATCAATGGCGACTGGCGTTCGTGGTTCGAGTTTGGCAATGGTGCATTGGGCGACTGGGGCGCACATATTTTTGATACAGCCCATCAATTTCTGCAATTGGGTTTACCTTACGAAGTCGATCCGGTATTTATGGACGGTCACAGTACCTTTATTTTTCCGCAGGCTTCCACTTTATCATTTAAATTCCCCGAAAGGAAAGGCATGCCGGCCCTCGAGTTGGAATGGTACGATGGGTTTAACAATCAGCCCAAGCTTCCTGATTTCTATGGTGAACCCGTCAGGGCGAAAGACATTCCGCCTCCAACATCCGGTAACATTAACACCAAAAGGTACCCCGGAAAAATCATCTACAGCAAGGAACTAACCTTCAAAGGAGGCTCCCACAGTGCACCACTTGTGATCATCCCATCCGAAAAAGCAAAAGAGATGGAATCGAAGCTGCCGTTTGTTCCGGAAACACCTTCCAACCATTACGCCAATTTCCTCAAAGCATGCAAAGGTGAAGAGAAATGCAGGTCATCATTTGAAGTCGCCGGACCGTTGTGTCAGGTAATGGCATTGGGGGTTTTGGCGCAACGCTTAAACACAAAACTGGTTTTCGACAAGGATAAAAAAGAGATCACAAGCAGCAAGATTGGCAATGAATTGTTGGTTGGTCCGCCGCCAAGGAAAGGTTGGGAACAGTTTTACAAAATGTAATAGCTCAGAACAAAAGGAGACAGTTAACTTGATCAGCTTTCTGTCCTTCCTGGTAAAATGCAACAAATCTATCTTGTTAAAAGTGTATAATTATCGCAGTTATATCCTGTATAAAGTGTAATTTGAAAATATTATGAAAAAAAATTTCATTAGCCTCCTAATGCTATTGCCTGGCTTCCTTGCCTTTCCCCAGACATCGATGCTCAAATTCGAGCCGGTGAGTTTTTCAAAAGTGAATATCACAGATAATTTTTGGAAACCGAAAATGACACTGGTGGCGACAAAGACGCTAAATGCCTGTATTTATCAGACAGAAACGGCCACTCCACGAATTAAGAATTTCATCAATGTGGCCAAAAACGACGGTCAAAAACATCAGGGGATATTTTTTGACGACAGTGATGTATACAAAGCGATGGAGGCAATGGCCTATTCGCTGAAGAATAATCCGAATCCTGAACTTGAGAAAAAAGCCGACGAATGGATTGATATCATTGCTGCGGCCCAGCAGCCGGATGGCTATCTGAATACCTACTTTACGCTCGAGAAAAACCAGAAAAGATGGTCCGACATGGACAAGCATGAAGACTATTGCGCAGGGCACATGATCGAAGCCGCCATAGCTTATTACAACACAACGGGAAAGCGCAAGTTCCTGGATGTGGCCATTCGCGTGGCCAATCACATCGATTCGACCTTCCGTCTTCAAAACCGGCATTGGATATCTGGTCACGAGGAAATTGAGATCGCCCTGGTAAAACTTTACAAAAATACCGGGAATAAAAAATACCTGGACCTTGCCGACTGGTATTTACAGCAAAGAGGCCATGGCTATTATTCCAGTAATCCCGCAACCCAGGATTATTACCAGGATAAACTACCGTTGAAAGAGCAGACCCAGATTACAGGACATGCGGTTCGGGCCATGTATTTGTATACAGGCGCAGCTGATGTAGGGGCCACAAAAAATGATTCGGCCTACATGAATGCCATGCAACTGGTTTGGGAAGATGTGGTACACCGGAACATGTACATCACCGGAGGCATCGGTTCGTCCGGTAAAAATGAGGGTTTCACCATCGACTATGACTTGCCAAACGAGCAGGCTTACTGCGAAACCTGCGCTTCTGTCGGTATGATTTTTTGGAACCAAAGAATGAATACCCTTACCGGTGATGCAAAATACACAGATGTTTTGGAAAGAAGTCTTTACAATGGCGCACTCAGCGGATTAAGCCTCAGTGGAGATCGGTTCTTTTATGGCAATCCTTTGGCCTCAACCGGAAATCACAAAAGAAGTGAATGGTTTGGATGTGCCTGCTGTCCCTCCAATATTTCCCGTTTGATATCTTCGTTGGGCGATTATGTTTATGCCAAAAATGAAACCGGTATCTGGGTAAATCTTTTTGTGGGAAGTGACACGAAGATCCTCCTTGGCAAGAATGAAATAGCCCTGAAGATGGAGACCAATTATCCCATTGATGGACAAGTGAAGATTCTGGTTAACCCCTCGAAAACCAGCATATTTAAACTTCATATCCGCAAACCGGGATGGTGTTCAGCAACGGCAGTTCCCGGAGGGTTGTACAATTTTGATGCCACCAGTTTAGCCCCGTCTGTCATAAAATTATCCGTAAATGGCAAGCCGGTTATCGCCACCGAAGAAAAGGGATATTTTATCCTCGACAGAACATGGAAAAAGGGTGATGTAGTAGAGTACTCCATGAGCATGGAAGCCAAAAGAGTGGTGGCCAGAAATGAAGTTCAGTCCGACAAAGGAAGAGTTGCCTTGCAACGCGGACCATTGGTATATTGTGTTGAAGGTGCTGATAACAATGGGAAAGCCCTGGATTTTATTTTCCCAGGCAATGCCGCCATCGTCGAAAAACCTTATTCGGTTGTAGATGAAAAAGTTGTTGCTTTAACAGCGGATGTCCCGATTTTCACAATTAGTACAGATGGCTTAAGTGCCCGGACAATTGTTAGTCAGATTACTGCTATCCCCTACTATTCGTGGTGCAACAGGGGAAGTAACCAAATGCAGGTTTGGCTTCCAACGAGAATTAATGACATAAAGGCAAATTACTAAAATCATGAAAAAACTGATCACCATTTTAGGACTAATTCTATTCTCCGGGATTCTGAACGCCCAATCCCGCATCGACTCGCTGGATGTCTATGGCCGCGAAGTGTTTATGCCGGCTACCCAGTACAAATGGGACTGGGGACAAGCAACCATGCTGAATTCCATGGTTCACCTGTACAATTCTAAACCGGAAGCGGAGAAAAAGGTATACCTGGATTACATCAAAACAGCCATGGATCTTACCATGAATGACGCAAATGGCATGCATCCCAATGCAGTGGCATCCGGGCACGGCATGGCTTTCCTGGCAAAAATAACCGGCGATCCGCGGTACATCGAAAAGGCCAACAAGATTTATGCCGACTACCTGACAACGCCCCGAACAAGGGCAGGCGGTGTATCGCACCGAACCGAAACGGTAGAAATGTGGGACGATACCATTTACATGATCAGCATGTTTCTTTTGGAGATGTACCGATACACAGGAGATGAGAAATACATCGATGAGTTGCTGAAACAATACCTGATCCACAAAGAGAAGCTGGCCGACAAAAAATGGGGTCTCTGGGTACATGGTTGCGATGACGACAACGACGATTACAAAGACCGTTGCTGCCAGCTTAACTGGGCACAAATGACAGCGGAGCGAAAAAGCATCGAATTTTGGGGGCGCGGCAACGGTTGGGTAGTAATGGCATTGGCTGATGCGTTGAATACTGTGCCATCAAAATCATCTTATTTCAAAGTTTTTGCCAAAGAATTGAAGGAGATCACCAAAAATCTGCCGGCCCTTCAGGACAAAAAAACAGGGATGTGGTACCAACTGCCAATATATCCAAATGAACAGGCCAATTATGTAGAAAGCTCCTGCACCGCAATGTTTGCTTATGGGATCACCATCGGAATTCAGAAAAAAGTTCTGAGTAAAAAAACATTCCTGCCAGTGATACAAAAAGCCTATACCGGATTGCAACAAAATGCCACCAAGCAAGATGGGAAATACCTGATTCCAATCAAAGTTTGTGAGGGAACTTGCATTGGCGATCGTGCCTATTATTTCGGAAGAAAAACTAAGGAAGGTGTCAATTATGCCATAGGTGCATACATCATGTTCTATCTTGAATTTGAGAAGTTGAGATAATCAAGTTTCATCGTTTATCTGTCCTCATTTAATCCCTGTTGGGGAGAAATTTTGTACCGTTTTAAAGTTATCACACATCATAAAAAATTTGTCCTGTTATGAAAATTCAAAAGCACTGTCTCCTCACCAATATGTCCATGGGTCTCTTCACCCTTGTCCTGGTTTTCTTATTTTGTACGTCCACTGCTTCAGCCTTTGGGGCAACAAAAAGCAAAAAGGAGTTGCTCTCGGAATTGGTAAAACTCAACGACAAAAACATTCCATCCGCCATGAATAACCAGTGGATGGAAAAGGAAAACCAGTATTGGGGAGCTGTATTTGACGGAGATAGTGTGGTTTCGCCGATAGGCACTGCACATTACATTCAAAATCTGATGTGTGGCTATGTCTCGCCTGAGTCAAAATATTACAAATCGAAAGAAATTCTTCAGCGTCTCACTCTAGCAGCGAACGGTTTGCTCAATCTGCAACATGAAGATGGAACCATCGACCTGATCTCGACCAATTTTCACTCAACTCCCGACCTGGGATTCACAATCTATCCGCTGGCACTGGCTTATTCGATCATGCTGAAGAACAACAAACTGGACTATGGTGATTTTCCGGCTATAATGAAACAGTATTTGCTTAACTCAGGAAAAGCGCTTTCTGTAGGAGGTGTCCATACACCAAATCACCGTTGGGTCATATCCGGTGCCCTGGCCTGGCTCCAAAGCTTTTTCCCCAATCCGGCTTATCAAGCCAGGGTCGAACAATGGCTGGCCGAAAAAATTGACATCGATCCGGACGGACAGTACAACGAAAGAAGTACTGCCGGATATACGCCGATTACCAACAGAAGCCTTATCGAGATGGCGAAAAGAATGAATCTCACCAACCTGTACGATGATGTGCGCAAGAATCTGAACCTATCTTTTTATTTCGTGCATTCTAACGGAGAAATCGTCACCGAATCATCCAACAGGCAAGACAAATACCAGATAAGTAATATGAATGGATACTATCTGGCATACAACTACATGGCACTGCTCGACAAAGACGATCGTTATGCCGGAATGGTAAGATACATTGAAAATACAGTGCCGACGGCTCAACTGGAATATATGTTGCCGTATTTTCTGGAAGATGCTACATTGTTGAAAGAGCTACCCGAAGGAATCCCTATTCCGACAAATTACCACCAGTATTTTAAATACTCCGATATCGTCAGAATAAGGAAAGACAAAGTGGACCTATCAATCCTTACAAACAACACTACTTTCCTCACTTTTTTTAAGGGGGAAGCCGCTCTCGAAGCTGTTCGTCTGTCAGCTTCCTTTTTTGGCAAAGGGCAGTTTACGAGCCAGAAAATGGAAAAGGAAGGGGAGAGTTATGTCTTGTCTTCCAGCATCACCGGACCTTACTACCAGCCGCTTCCAAAAGAAAAAATTCCTGCAGAGGGAGAGGCTTGGGGGAAAGTGCCCAGGACAGAAAGGGTCCAGTCTGAAGTACAAAACCTGAACACAAAAATCCGGGTAACCGAAGAGAATGGAAAAGCAAGGGTAAAAATTACCGTCGACGGACCAAAAAATTTACCGGTGACCCTGGAGCTGGGATTTCGAATGGGTGGCACACTCACAAATGTGACCCAAAAACAAGGGATCAACAATGCTTTTCTGGTAAAAAATGGCGAATATGCCATCTACCGCAAAGGCAATGATGAGATAAAAATCGGTCAGGGGATCTGTACGCACAAATGGACACAGTTAAGAGGTGCCCTGCCTAAGTTGCAGGCCGACTGCCTTTATTTCACCAATTATGCTCCCTGCGAGTTTGAATTTACCATCGAATAACATTCAGCCGAGTATGAAAAAGATAGGAACATCCATATTTGTCTTGCTTCTTTGCTGCTTGTTTTGCTCTGGTAAGGCAATAACCATCCCCACAGACGATGATGAAATTGTTGCCCGAAAATATTTCTACCAGGGACTAAACGGGTATCAGCAGTCGCTATTTGAAGGATTTGTATTTTCCGAATTTCCTGCCGGGAAAACTGTCAAACAGTTTTTAACCGGCGATGCGGGATTGAGGGGAGCTACCAGAGTTGCTCAGGCCCTTTTGTTCAGAAACAAACCCGGCGACAAGGAAAACGCGATCGAAATTCTGAGATGGATTTTGAAGAACCAGCATACGAATGAAAAAAGTGAAAACTTTGGGATGTGGAAAACCAATGTTTCCGTCGACCGGCTGGACAAAAACTGGAGGGAATTTATCGGCTGTGATCTTATCCTGATCTACGAAGGCTACAAGGATATATTGCCTGCAGATCTTTTAACTGATATAAAAATTGGGTTGATACGTGCAGCCAAAGGTGCCCGGACAAGAGATGTCGGAGCAGATTATAGCAACATTTCTATCATGAGTGCCTTCCTGATGGATTATGCGGGATCTGCATTTCAAATTGATGATCTAAAGAAATCCGGATTAAAAAAGGCCCTTGAAATCTATCAACTATTTCAGCGGCATCAGACTTTCAGCGAGTACAATTCGCCTACCTATTACGGTGTAACCTTGATTGCCATTGCTTTGTGGCGTGAGCTGGGCTCAGAGAAATTGAAAAAAATGGGAACAACTTTGGAAAGTTCCATGTGGCACGAAATTGCCTCCAACTACAACCCAAAGCTCAAAAATTTCGTCGGACCCTATTTCCGGGCTTATGGTATGGATGTGAAAAAATATTATGCCATCACATCGATATGGATTGCTTTGGCAGTTGATCAGGAGATATTAGCTCCTTTACCCAAAGGTGCCGGGGAAAAACTTGGAGAATTGAGCAACATTTCTACCATCATGCACCTTGGACTTTCTGTTCCAAAAGATGTGCTGCCACAATTGAAAGAGTTCGACACCCCTCGATTCCTCGATCGGCTTGTTCCTTCCAAAATTGCCGGGGATACCCTGAAGCATGTCACGGCAGTCGTCAACGAGGACTGGATGATGGGCGGTCTGTGGGGCAACAGGAGAGCATGGAACCAGATAAAAACAGGCACCATACATTGGATCAGCTCCGGAAATGTGATAGAGTGGCTGCTGGTGCCAGGTGAAGGAACAATCAACGTTCGGGTTAGCAATGCAACCATGCAAATTTACCGTTCGGATGAGAAAAGCACCCGTTTCTCTGTGTATGTATATGCAAAAGATCTTGCTGAAAAAAACTTCACCGAAATAATGTGGAGGTTCCCTGCCATGGAACTTTTTATTCAATCCAAACTGAAAAGAAGCTACTTAAAAATAACCGATCGGACAACCATTTACGAGGAATGCGCCATTTCTGAAGAGTATCCCGCCGTGATGAAAATTACCTTTCAAATTCCTTCCTCCTGGAAAAACGAGGATCCATTACTCGAAATAACACCCATAAAATGAAAACTTTTGTTCTGATACTCCTGCTCCAGATACTTGGCATTTTTACTGTTCAAGCTCAAATGTCTGATACATCCAAAATTCCGGTGATGCCAAACCCTGCTGACCGAACTGCCAATCTGGAACGTCAGTGGAAAGCACTTCAGCAAACGCCACCACAGATAGGAGTCAGAGATTGTTTCGCTTTTATTCTGGATGTTCTGGATGCGCGTTTTCTCAATTCGCAGCAAATAGAATGGGCCTTGAAGCTGATGAAAACAAGAGTGATTACTGATCCGCAAGCCAAATCCTACGGTAATATTTATTGGGGCTGGAATGAAACAGGCGGTGATATGGGCGACGGCAACAATGTCCAGTTTTGTGTTCAGTATGGTCTTTCCATAAAATTACTTTTCAACGATCGGCTATCGCCGGAAGCCCAAAAAACCCTGGATGAAATTTTCGCCTATGCCCTGCTGGGTGTACGAAATCAACCGGTACGCATCAGTTATACCAACATCTACCTGATGAAAATCCTGAATTTTTCTCTACTGGGACAGATCTACAAACAGCCTTCAGTGGTGGAAGAAGGGCGCAAATGTTTCGATATCTGGCTAAATCATGTGGCCCAATTTGGAAATCGCGAATATGATAGTCCAACCTATTGCGGTGTCGATCTGGAGTCGCTCCTCTTGCTTCATCGTTTTACAACGGATGCCGATCTCAAGGCAAAAGCTGCCGATGCACTCAATTTTTTGCTGACAGATCTTTGCTCTCATTACAACCAGCGAGGCGGATACCTGGGTGGCGCCCACAGCCGCGACTACAACCGTGTATTCAGCCGCGACCTTCTGGAGGAGAAATATATGAATCCTCTCCTCGGCAGAGCTAATAACAACAACCAGCTTTTTAACCAGCTTTGTCTGGATGAACTTCAAAAAATAGGATTGACCGCTCAACAAAAAGAGTTACTGAACCGCAAGAACAGGTTCATCGTCCAGCGATGGGACAGTCTGGCAAACGCCTATGCCTGCGACTTTGTCGGAGATAAGGTTTCCATCGCCTCATCCAATCAGGCTTACAGTCCGGACGACAAGCCCTTCGTCATCTATCTCAGCAGTCCGAAAAACCCTGAAATGCCCAATATCGCCTTCGTGATGGAAGGTCGTGACGACCATTACGGCACCTGGCAAAGTGAAGGGTTGGGTGATAAAATGAAACACCTGATGCCGGCCAATTATCCGCCGAATGGCGGATGGGGCAAGACCCGGCACCTGATGCCATTTATGCAGTCGGCCCAAAACCAAGGGGAATTTGTGATGCTGGTTCTTGGCGAAAAAGACCACAACTGCATCAAAAAATACCTCAATTCAACCATCATTTTGCCAAATGCTTTCGATGAGATCTGGATAGGAACCAAGAAGTCAAAGGTTCCTGAAGTCGGCAGCAGTGTGACTCTTGATGGTACGAATACCATTTTTGCCCGCTTCGAAGATGTGGCTTTGGCTTTCAGGGTACTGTGGGACAATGCCGATAAGGGCGTAAAGGCATCGCTTTTTAATGACGGATTCAAATATGAGTCGCACAGAGAGAATTTCAGTTTGAAAAACAAGGAAGCCCTGCGACTCACGCTCCGGCATCCCGAAAATGGAAAAGCCCAGATAGCCATGTGGTGGAAGGTGGAGGAGGGAATTAAAAGTGATGCCGATTTTTCAAAATTCAGGGAAAAAGTACTGAGCGCACCTGTTAAGATAGAGGAGAAAAACGGAACTGTAGACCTTTCAGTGAATACGCAAGCAGGATGGCTGGGAGTCAAAGCTGATGTTGCGAACAAAAAGCGATTGGATTATTACAATCCGGCACCACTACCGGCCAATTTTCTTTTTAACATTGATGGAATAGAAGTGGGAAAACCAATTATGGAAAAATACAAATTAAATATTTCAAAATGAGACAATTAATTTTTATCATAGTAGCCTTTTGCTCCTTGAATGTTGTTGCTCAAACGAACAGTATGGAGCTTTGGTACAAAAACCCTGCAAAAACCTGGACGGAAGCTTTGCCGGTTGGAAACGGCCGACTTGGCGGAATGGTTTATGGCGATTTCAAACATGAGAACATTCAGCTCAACGAAGAAAGCGTCTGGGCTGGAACTAAAATCAACAACAACAATCCGGAAGCAAAGGGCCATCTGGGAGAAATTCAGCAAGCCATTTTTCAGCAGGAGTACAAAAAGGCCCTGGAACTTTCCAATAAATACATGGTGGGAACCCCTCCTCAAGTTCGCTCCTACCAGCCTTTGGGCAATCTTTTCATCAACTATGCCTGGCAAGGCGAACCATCTGCCTACAAAAGATCATTAAACCTCCACACAGGCATTGCAAAAACGGAATATACCATCGATGGTACCAAGGTTACCCAGGAAGTGTTTGTTTCAGCACCTCAGAATATCGTAGTCGTCAGCATCCATGCAGACAAGGCTTTTAATGCCGAAGTGTTGCTTTGCCGCGAATTTGATGGTTCCAATGAGAACAAGGACAAAAGAAAAAAATCAACTCCAACGGCTCCCTTTTGCGAAAATGTATACAAAAACAAAGATGGCATTGCGAATTACACCGGACAAATAATCGATGCTGAGTTACCCGGAAAAGGTCCGGCCGGAAAGCACATGCGTTACGCCGCGGCTATGAAAGTGCTATCTGCAAATGGCATAACCGACCCGTTTACCACAGACAAATCAACAGGTTTTAAACTTCAGTCGGTAAAGGACATTGCCTTCATCATAACCGGGGCCACCGATTACAACATGGATTTGCTCAACACCGATCCTTCCATTGATCCGTTGGCTATTTGCAACGGCCTGCTTTCGAAAGCGGCAAAATTCAATTTGAAAAGGCTCAAAGAGATCCATAACAAAGACCACCGATCCATTTTTGATCGTGTGAATTTCTCTCTTGGTGGGGATGATCTGGGAAATCTTGCCACCGATGAGCGGTTGGCGCGTATGAAGGAAGGTAAGACCGACAACGGACTTCTTGCCCTTTATTACCAGTATGGACGGTACCTGCTGATGAACTCTTCCAGATCGCCGGGCAAGCTGCCAGCCAATTTGCAGGGAATCTGGAACGACCTCTACGACGCCCCATGGAATGCCGACTTTCACACCAACATCAACCTGCAGATGAACTACTGGCCGGCCGAAACCGGAAATTTGGCGGAAACTGTCGAGCCTTTGGCCGGGTTCATGAACAAGCTGACCGTTCCCGGTTCTGTTACCGCCAAAGAAATGTACAATGCCGGAGGCTGGACGATGCACCATCTCACCGATCCGTTCGGCGTAACCGGAGTGATGGATGGCGTCTGGGGAATCACGCCGCTGGACGGTCCGTGGATGACCTTTCCGTTGTACGACCATTATGAGTTCACGGAAGATCTGAATTTCCTGAAAAATGTGGCCTATCCGATGATGAAGGGATCCATCCTGTTTGTGCTGGACTATCTTGTAAAATCCCCGGAAGGTTACCTGGTCACCAATCCGTCGCATTCACCTGAAAACTCATTCTTCGTTCCAAACTCTCCTACCAAAGAGAAATCTCAATTGTGCTATATGCCTACCGTGGATATTCATATTGTCAACGCATTGTTCAATAATTTCATCCAGGCTGCGAAAATATTGTCGGTTGATGCTGACCTGGTTGGCCATGTGAAGGAGGCGCAGAAGAAATTGCCTCCTCTGCAGGTAGCTGCCAATGGCACTTTGCAGGAGTGGCTGAAAGATTTTGAAGAGGTAGAACCTGGACACCGACATATGTCTCACCTGCTGGGATTGTACCCGCTGAACCTGATCACCCCAAAGGATACACTGTTCTTCAATGCCGCAAAAAAAACGCTGCAACGAAGACTTTCCAGTGGTGGCGGTCACACCGGATGGAGCAAAGCCTGGATTGTAAGCCTTTATGCCAGGCTTCTGGAACCCGAAAAAGCCGTTGACAACCTCAACGAACTGATCAGAAAAAGTACGTTGCCCAACCTTTTCGACACCCATCCTCCTTTCCAGATTGACGGCAACTTTGGCGGTGCAGCGGCCATGGCAGAGATGCTCCTTCAGTCACAAAACGGGGAAATTCATCTATTGCCCGCTTTGCCTGCACAATGGCCGGATGGGTTCGTTCATGGTCTTCGTGCCAGGGGAGCTGCTACAGTTAACTTAGACTGGAAAAATGGAAGACTGACCAAAGTTTCCGTCCAATCAGATCATGGTGGCTCCTATAAAATTCGGTATAATGGAAAAACCACGCAGATAAATCTCAATCCGGGAAAATCAGTGGAGCTGGATGGTTTCCTGAAATAGAAAGTAAACCATTATCGGGCAAGCCCGGACAGGACGCGAACTGGAACGGCAGATAAACTCAGGATTATATGAGCGTTTACTGTTGAGCAGCAACAAAAATTGTATTTTTGTCTTCACAATCAAACAACAACTTAATTGAAAGAGAGCCCGGAATATCTGTTTGCCTTAAAATCCGGAAATGAAAAGGCTTTTAAGATGATCATGGATCATTGGTATTCCAGGTTATTCAATTTTGCGAATGGTTATCTGAACAATCAGGAAAACGCCAAAGAAATCCTTCAGGATGTTTTCCTGGTATTGTGGGACCATCGCAACAAACTAAAGGAAGACACCAACCTGAATGCGTATTTGTTTACGCTGACCAGGAACAGGTGCATCGATCTGATCAGGAGAGAACGCCTGGTTTTGCAATTCAGAACCGACAGGCAGGAAGAGTACCGACAGTTAACCGAAAATTTTGATGCATTATCGGACCCCATTCTGGATAATATCTTCGCATCCGAACTCCAGGATGAAATAAACCTTGCAGTGGCAGGTCTCCCGGATCAATGCCGAAAAGTTTTTCTTTTGAGCCGGACCAACGGCCTAAAAAACAGGGAGATTTCTGAGTTGCTGGAACTTTCCGAAAAGACAGTGGAGAGTCATCTTACCAAAGCCCTGAAGGCCATTAAAACAGCACTTGAACGAAGACTGCCGGGATCCCTTCTACTTTTCATGATGTGGGTCAGGGGACTGACTTCGAAGACCCCAACAGTTGCACACCAAAAATAATTTCAAAATAAACCCAACTGACTAAGGGTATTTGACTGCATATTCGTTTTAAGGATATAAATGCAGCAAAATGACTGACCAATTATTATTTAACTACATCTCGGGACAAGCAGTTCCAATAGAAATCCTGGCTGTTCAGGAGTGGATGGAAGCATCAGAAAACCGAACAAATGAACTCGCACGGCTTCGGAATATCTGGATACTGGCTGGCCTCGAAAACGAGATGGATCCCATCAGTCGTGAAATGGAAACAGAGAGAATCTGGAACATTATCAGATCCCTGAATGAAAAGGAACAAAGAAGAAATTTTTTCATTCGCCTGTCAAAATATGCGGCAGTTTTCATCTTATTTATGTGCATATCTGGGGTAGTAGGGTATTATATATCTGACTCTTCCAAACATTCAGACAATTCATTTTCCGAAATAATTGTTCCCAAAGGACAACGCTCCACGGTCGTATTACCGGATGGTTCCAAAGTACAGCTCAACAGCGACACCCATCTTAAATTTGTAAAATTTGATGGACGCCAACGGATTGTCAGGCTGGAAGGAGAGGGCTATTTCGATGTTACTCATGATAAGAACAGGCCATTCATCGTAGAAACCGCCATCAGCCAGGTGGAGGTGCTGGGCACCAGCTTTAATGTAACTTCCTATTCAGATGATCCTTGTATAACCACTTTTTTGTCCAATGGGAAAGTTAAAATCAGTGACCTGTCCGGAAATGTTATTTTAAGTCCTGGTGAAGCCTACACCTACAACAAGGTCACCCATGAATCCACCAAAAGAAAAATCTCCGATCAGCGTTATTCCAGCTGGACCAGGGGAATCATGGTAATTGATAAAGAAACCATTGGGAAACTGGCAAAAAGGATTGAAAGAAGGTTTAATGTAAAAGTGGTTTTCGGGGACAATGAAGTACAAAACCATGTCTATACCGGAACAATCGGTGACGCTGATCTGGATACGATACTTGAGGCATTGGAATTCGCCTCCTCCATCAAATACAACAGGAAGGGAGACACAGTAACGTTGTCTTCGAAGAATTAAAAAATAACCGGAAAATGTTTGCAGCATTTCCCGGTTCCGTGCAATAATCAATTATCGTGCCTCTTGATTTGCAGTCTGACGGGCACAATGTTTAACTATTTAAGTTCTCAAATTTATGAAAAAAAAACGATTAAAGGATTATCCTGAGCTAAACAGGGTGATCGGAAAGGGATTGTTGATTATGAGATTATCTCTGATTTTAATGGTGGTAGGGGTGCTTCAAAGCGCCGCGTCCGTCTATTCTCAAAATTGGCGGATGAGTATGAACGAAAAATCTATTTTGGTGAAGGATGTCCTTACCAGGATAGAGACCAGCAGTGAGTTCCGGTTTTTTTATGAAGAGAAAAAAGTCAACGTAGAGAAAAAGGTGGATGTTGAGATCACCAATGCAACGATCGACGACATCATGAACCTGCTCTTCAACAACGAAGGAGTTGAGTACAAAGTACTGGATAGCAACTTCATCGTCTTAAAACCCAAAGGCGACAGTTCATCTCCCTCAATCAACTCTTCGCAGCAGAAAAAATCCGTAACCGGGAAAGTCATCGATAAATCTGGCACGTTACTTCCTGGTGTATCTGTCGTTATTAAAGGATCTGCAACAGGGGTAATAACTGATTCTGGAGGAACTTATTCAATCTCAAATATTCCTGCAAATGCATCTTTGCAATTTTCCTTCATTGGAATGAAAAAACAGGAGATCACTATTGGTAATAGTACCGTAATTAATGTGGTTTTGGAAGAGGAAACAATCGGAATTAATGAAGTGGTAGTCACCGCTTTAGGTATTGAGAAAAGTGCGAAAACACTTACATATACAGTTCAGAAGGTGGGAGGTGAAGAATTAACAAAAGTTTCTAATCCAAATATAATGAACTCCATAGAAGGTAAGGTCGCGGGTCTTACGCTAAACAAAGCTTCCGGAGTCGGAGGGGGTGTAAAAATAGTAATCCGGGGCAACAAATCTATTCAACGCAATAACCAACCACTTTATGTAATCGACGGTATGCCTATGACAAACAATCGCAGTGAATCTGTTTCAAGTGCGTTTAATTCTTTAGATAATGGCGATGGTATTTCAAACTTGAACTCAGAGGATATTGAGAGCATAAATGTACTAAAGGGAGCTTCTGCGGCCGCACTCTACGGTAGTCAAGCTGCCAACGGGGTAATTTTACTTACTACTAAACGAGGAAAGGCAGGTGTGACAAAAATTGACTTCACGTCAACTGCTTCCTGGGATAATGCCATTAATTTACCCAAACTCCAGAATTCATATGGGCAAAGTGCAAAAAGTGCCGAGGATAGCTGGGGTGCTCCAATACTGTCATGCCCAGATAATATTTCAGGTTTTTTTAAAACAGGAACAACCTTTATGAACACTATCTCACTCTCATCTGGCAATGAGAATATGCAAACCTATTTATCATTAGGAAATACAACATCCAAAGGAATAATAGAAAATAATAACCTATCAAGAAATAATATTTTCTTACGGGAATCTGCCAATTTTTTCAAAAATAAGCTAATTGTAGAAGCCAGTGCTAACTTAATTTTTCAGAAAATAAATAATCCTCCTTCCTCCGGAACACAATATACAAGTATTGCTTCTTTATATTTATTTCCAAGAGGATTGGATTTGTCTCCATACAAGGAGTTTGAAAAATTTAATCCTGACCGGAACATAAATACACAAAACTGGTATATTACGCCCTCAAGCGGGAGTCAAAACCCATACTGGATAACCAACAGAATGCTTAGAGAAAATCAACGAAATAGGACCATGCTAAAGCTTTCATTGAAATATAATATTGCAAGTTGGCTGAATTTTCAGGTCCGGGGAAATCTTGATAAAACGCTCTACAATAGCGAAACCAAGCTTTACTATGGTACAACTCCTAATTATGCTTACCTGAATGGTTATTATGAAGTTTCAAGAACTGAGGATCCTACTTATTATGCCGATGCCTTATTTACCTCAACTCACTCATTCGGTGAAAAATTTAAGATTAATGCCGTAATTGGTGCTAGTATAACTGATTCTCATAATGAAGGACAATATGCAAATTCAACAGTACTAAAAATTCCCAATGTATTTATCATGCAGAACATGATGATGCAAACCGGTACCTCCATTGGAAGTTCTACGGAGTCGCATCAACAGTTGCAGGCTCTATTTGGCAATTTCAGTCTATATTACGATGAATGGTTGGGTATTGACGTTACGGGTCGAAATGACTGGTCATCAAATCTGAGTTTTACGCCAAATGGTTCATACTTTTATCCTTCTTTTGGTTTTACAGGTCTATTGCATGAGGTGGTTTCCTTGCCCAAAGTTATCAGCTTTGCAAAAGTTAGGGCATCGTACGCTATAGTAGGAAATACGGTTCCTGTGTATGTTACAAATCCACTTAGTTCTCTTAACTCAGGTGGAATAATAGCTTTTAATAATACGACACCGTTTACAGACCTTAAACCTGAAATGTCAAAAGCATTTGAAATTGGTACAGAAATCAAGTTCTTTAAAAATGAGTTTAGTGTTGACTTTTCTTATTACAAAACAAATACCATTAATCAGTTTTTCACTGTAGCTGTTCCTCCTGGAACGGGCTATAGTTATCGTTACGTAAATGGTGGTGATATTCAAAATTCCGGCGTAGAATTGGTAGTTGGATATAGCCCTATTCCTAAAAACGCCCTTCGGTGGAGTTCTTTTGTTAACTTTTCTGCAAATAAAAGCCTTGTAAAGGAATTGGCTGAAGGTTTTGATCAGTTTGTTATAAATGATGATCTTTCTGGTTATGCCAACATACTTAAAGTTGGAGGTTCCTATGGGGATATTTATGGCCAAACCCTAAAACGTGATAGTGAGGGACGCATAATTATTTCTGCAACAGGTATCCCTGTTGCATCCGGTACAAAAGATTTGCTGGGAAACTCATCTCCGAAATTTCAGTTAGGTTGGAATAATAATATTAGTTACAAAAATTTTTCCTTAAGCTTCCTTATTGATGGACGTTTTGGAGGCAAAGTAATGTCATTAACTGAGGCTAATCTTGATTTTTACGGGGTTTCGAAAGTTAGTGGAGAAGCCAGAGACAATGGTGGTATTCATATAAATGGAGTGGTTGAGAATACGTCTACTCCAGTTACAACTGTCGATCCTCAAAAATGGTATTCAAATGTTTCGAGAAGTGCTGTTGGTGAGTACATGTATGATGCCACAACCATAAGCCTCAGAGAGTTTTCCTTCGGATATTCCTTCCCAACAAAGCGGATGAACATGAATAAAGTAAATAAATTAAACTT
>CAIRSO010000878.1 GCA_903881215.1 uncultured Bacteroidia bacterium | reverse complement strand
TTGAGAATAATCTTAATCTGATCAAAGTCAAATTATGAAT
The DNA here is from genome assembly GCA_903881215.1 of uncultured Bacteroidia bacterium. Classification (GTDB taxonomy): domain Bacteria; phylum Bacteroidota; class Bacteroidia; order Bacteroidales; family Prolixibacteraceae; genus CAINVV01. Next base: position 1,524 of record CAIRSO010000878.1, on the reverse strand, counting down.
TAATTTCAAATCGGGACATAACAAAATCGCTCAAGGACCTTGATATGGTCATTATTTCAGAGAACAATACTTTATTTTTAGGGATGCTAATGTTAAGATATAATAAATGAGGTGGACCTTTCCAGAAATATTATTACAATTTCGTAATCCTTCTTTTAAACAACCGGATAGAAGCTAATGTCATAACAACACCGATGCATATTAAAATCAGGATTTTTGGAAGGATCTGTTCCAGCGGAAGTGCTCTCCAGAAGATGTCATAAAACCCCTGTATTCCCCAGTAATTAACACTGAAAAGAGCAATCTTTTGCAGTATTGAAGGCATAATAAACAGGGGGATCATACTTCCGCCGATAGCCGACATGACCAGGATAATTATTGTACTCAGGTTCTGAGCCTGCTGGCGTGTTTTTGCAACAGCAGCCAGGAAAATGCCCAGACTTGAAACGGCAAATGAGGTGGCTATTATCATTAAAATTAATCCCGGGATATTAACGCTCATATCCATGTTTAATATGAGCCAGGCAAAAATGAACATGGCAGTCAGCTGAAGTATTGATATAAAAAAAGCGAAAAGCATTTTGCTATAGAGTATGGTACTGCCCTTCAGGGGTGAATAAAGCAATCTGTTTATTGTTCCGTTTTCCTTTTCTTCCAGTATACTGGTCCCAACTCCTGCAACGCTGAAGAGCAACATCAGGATGGCAGTTCCGGCGACAGCCTGTATCAGACCCAGCCTGGTGTTATTTTTAATCCCTACTATCGGAATCCACTTAATTGCCTGTTTGTTTCTGTCATCTTTTATAACATTCCTGTATATGTCATCACTGATTCCATTTTCTTCATCAGGGAAAAGTTCCTTCAGGTATTTTTCAATATTCTTTTTAATAATTATCTCACTTGTTGAAGACATTAAAATGCTGATAAGATTCTGTTGAAGAATACCGATTTCCAATTCACGAGACCTGTCGTATACCAGTTCAACGGGCATCGCGTTTCCGGCTTCCAGAGAATCCTGAAAACCTTTATAAATTACCAGAGCACATGCATATTTCCCTTTGGTTACCAGTTCTCTGGCTTTTAAGGAGTCAGAAATAACAGTTCTTATATTTTTAAGAGAATCGATCTTATAAATAATTGCTTTTGAAGACCTCGATTGGTCCAGGTCTGTAACGAGTAGTTTAAGGGGTTCAGAACGGCCATCGTAGGCTCCGGTACTTCCGTAAGCGAAAGCAAAAAGAGTAATTAGAATTACCGGAAGCAGGAATGTGAGAACAACAGAGCGCTGATCATGGAAAAACAGTGTCAGGTCTTTTTTGAACAGCTTAAACATATTCTAATCTCTTAATTCTTTTCCTGTTAATTTCAAATATATAGATTCCAGATTCGTCCCCCGTGTGTATATTCTTTCGATAACACCACCCGCGTTTTGGATCTGGTTTAAAATTACAGAAGTGTCATGACCAATATTACCACACTCCACCTGAAAGGTGTTGGATGTACTGTCAAACCTGAACAGGGGAT
>CAIRSO010000877.1 GCA_903881215.1 uncultured Bacteroidia bacterium | reverse complement strand
TTCTGTACTATGACAATTTTCGCTTCAGCCCCGGAAGTATTTTCGCGTTTCTGTTCGATGAGTTTTCGTATGGCAAGCATGGCGGCCTTGCGACAAATAAATTCAATGTCGGACCCTGTCAATCCATCTGTTTTTTTTGCTAAATCCTTCAGAAGAACCTTTTCGCTTAAAGGTTTATTCCTGGTATGAATTCCAAATATTTTCTCCCTCGTATTTATATCCGGTAGTGGCAATTCAAATATCAGATCAAATCGTCCACTCCGCAACAAGGCCGGGTCTATTAAGTCTATCCTATTTGTCGCAGCCAGAACAATTACCCCTTTGAGATCTTCGATACCATCCATTTCAGTTAGAAATTGTCCGATGACCCTTTCAATAACTCCGGATCCGGAACCATCACTTGACCTGCGTGGAGTGAGGCTATCTATTTCATCAAGAAATAGGATGCAGGGTGAGGCCTGTTTAGCCATCCTAAATAATTCCCTAACGCCTTTCTCTGATTCGCCAATGTAGCGGCTCAAAATCTGAGGCCCTTTTACGGAGATAAAATTTACGCCACTTTCGCTCGCTAAAGCTTTGGCCAGGTAAGTTTTGCCCGTTCCTGGTCTACCATGAAGAATAATCCCTTTTGGCGGCTTTGTATCCGCTTGTTTAAACATATCAGCATACTGTAAAGGCCATTCAACAGTCTCTTTAAGTGCTTCTTTAATTTCGTCCAGACCGCCTACATCACTCCATTTTACATCGGGAACCTCCACAAATACTTCCCGGATTGCTGACGGTTCTACCTCTTTCATGGCATCCATAAAATTATCCATGGTCACTTCGAGAGACATCAGAAGTTCGTAAGGGATTTCTGACATTTCGAAATCGATTTGTGGGAGAATTTTGCGAAGGGCAGTCATGGCAGCTTCGCGGGCAAGTGCTTCAAGATCGGCACCAACAAAGCCATGGGTAATTTCTGCCAATCTTTCCATATCAACATCGAGTGACAATGGAATTCCTCGTGTGTGGATATGCAGAATTTCAAGTCTGCCTTTTTTATCCGGTATGGAAATTGAAATTTCACGATCGAACCTTCCGGGTCTTCTCAGGGCCGGATCTATAGAATTTGGAATGTTCGTAGCACCAATGACTATTACTTTTCCTCTGGATTCCAAACCATCCATCAGAGATAATAACTGGGCAACCACACGTTTTTCAACCTGCTTTTCGCCACCCATGTCCTCTCTTTTGGGAGCAATTGCATCAATCTCGTCGATAAAGATGATGGAGGGTGCATGAGCCTGAGCTTCTTCGAAAAGTTTTCTGATGCGTCCTTCGCTCTCTCCATAGAATTTCCCCATAATCTCAGGGCCCGAAATATTGATGAAATAGGCATCAGTTTCGTGCGCTACGGCCCTTACAATTAGAGTTTTGCCTGTTCCGGGTGGCCCATAAAGAAATACTCCCTTGGGTGGCTGAACACCCAGGCGTTCAAAGATTTCAGGATATTTGAGCGGAAGCTCAATCATTTCACGTATTCGCTGCACCTGGTTCCCTAGTCCACCGATATCTTCGTAGGAAACTTTGCTTTTCGTTTCGCCATCTTGTTTGACAAGTTCAAGCTGAAAGGTGGTGTTCGGATGAATCTGTACAACACCTTCTGGCTGGGTTCCTGTGACTGTATATTCTACTGATCTTGATCCAAACAGGTTTGCCCTGACTTTATCCCCCTTTGTAACAGGCAAGCCATTCATCAGAGAACCAATATATTTTGCATCATCTGCCTTAAAATGAGTACTGGATTTGGAGTCGGGTTTGAGCTTAATTTTGGAAGCCGGCTTGCATTCAGCCCGACTAATTTTAACTTTCTCATCAATTCCCGACTGGGCATTTGATCTGGTAATTCCATCCATTTGGATGATTCCTTTGTCACGGTCTTCAGGAAAGCAAGGCATTACTTTGACAGGGGTGGATCTTTTACCTTCCAGAAGAATTATTTCACCGCTCTCTAACCCCAATTGCTTCATCTCTTTAGGATCTATCCTTGCGATTGCCCTACCAACATCCTTTACGAGCGCCTCTTTTACACGAAGTGATAAATCATTTTTGATATTCATCCCTCTAATTTTTTATTTCATTTTGCTCAAATAGACTTCTTTTCAAACGATTCAGGGTTTCAATTCCTTTCACCTCTTCGGCAAACATGGGGACTTCTACCCGATTTAAATCACTGAATAGTTGATTAATCTGTTGTAAATATGGTGCCTGACCCTGCTTTCTTCTTTTACAGAAATCACTTTCGTCTGATTCCATCACATTGTTTACAATAATCTGTTTTGGAACTATTCCGGTTTGGTCAAGATCAGAAAGCAACCTCTTCGTCTCCATGATGGCCATGGCTTCGGGAATGCAAACAGGTATAAATTCGCACCTTTTTTTATCACGCAACAAATTCTCGATCCGTTTAACTGTTTTTTTTAGGTTGAGTAAAAGAGTATCTACTTCGTCCATATGGTATGAACCGGAAAAGCTAGTGATCATATATCGATACTTCCATCTCATTTTAGCAGCCACCTTGATCCAGTCATCTAACATTTTGGGAGATGAAATTAATCGCAAAGCATGACCAGTAGGAGCAGTATCCACCACATATTTTTCGAATTTTCCTTCTTCAATCAGATCAATGATTGTCTTAAAACTCATTACCTCATCAATCCCGGGAATTGACAAGGTGAGCATCTGTTCAATGTCTTCATTGTCCAGATTGGTGGAGGTTTCCAATAGTTTTTTCAGTTGTTCCTGATGCCCTGATATAAATTTTGAAAGTGCCTCTTCAGCTATCACTTCTATGGCAGATAATTTCTGTGTGCCTTTAATTTCAACGATGTTAAATCCAATTTCCTGTTCAAGACTATCAGATAGGGAATGTGCCGGATCAGTAGATATGAGCAAAGTTTTATGAGTTGCAGATAGTGCAAGAGCCGTTGCAATGGCACAACTGGTTTTTCCTACACCACCTTTCCCGCCAAGGATAATGAGTTCAAGGTCGTTGCTTTCTAAACCGGTAAGTGCCATAAAATTATTTTTTTATCCTGATTTCAAGGATTCCATTGGTGAATTTGTGACTTAAATTTGATTGGCTGACTTTGGAAGGGAGTAGTATTTCTTTGTGGTAGGTTCTGTTTTTACTGACGGCGGAGATCTCAAGAATATCCTCTTTTAAATCAATTTTGATTTCGTTTTGTTCAATCCCAGGCATTTCTGCGATAATTACTATCTCATCAGTTTCATCAAATACATCGGTAATTGGCTCCCTTTCCTCATCAACTTTTGGCCCTTCAGGTGTCTTCTTAATGTTTCCAAATGTCTCCACTTTTGGGGATCCGCCTCCGGCTGTATTTATTGTAAAACCATAAACACCTTTCATCCCTTTTCTGATATGGTCCAGATTGATCTCACCCTCTTTTGTCATCCCTCCTTTTTCTTCCAGTTTCCCGGCAAGGTCGACTAGTTTTTCTATTCCTTTAAACAAACCACCCAATCCCAAAAGGTCAAATTCGGAACGATGATTTTTGTTATTGTTGTCTTTCTCATCCATCTTGTTAAAATATTAAGCTTTAATTTATAGATGTAAAAATAGCCGTATTAATGTTCCGGTGTAATCAGGAAGGAAAGTTTTGTGCTTCGAGTTTCTCCAGCCGCTTGTTTAGCTCTTCCTGTTTTTCGTTAAGTTCTTTTTCACGAGCCTTCGTGGAAAGGTACGTATCTTCCTGCCACCAGTTGATGCCCATCTCCATAGCTTTGTCAACTGAGGCAATAAGCAACCGAATCTTAATAGTTAGCAGGTCTATATCGGCAATTTGAATTTTTATATCTCCTGCAATGACGATCCCTTTGTCGAGTACTCTTTCCAGAATATCTGCAAGTCCGGTCGCATTGATTGAATGGGTAGGTTCTGCCATAACTGTTTTTATTAATAATCTATTGACATGGTTTTGAAATCAGACTTCGCCTCAGGCGTTTTTTTGCTTACCACCTCCTGCTGTTCTGAACTTTTCATGTCTCTTGCTTTCTCATCGTTGTAATTCTGGATTTCTTTCAATCTTCCCTGAATGAATTCCAGTCTAAGCAGTATTCTAATTTCTTCACTTTTGAGTCGTGTTCTCTCTTTTTCGAACATGTAGAGTTTTATAAAATCGGATTCTTCTTTGTTGAGAATTCCCGATTTGCTGACATTCTGCATTGACCTAATGCTTTGAAGTCCTTTGATGGCGCTTGTTATTGGCATGATAGATGAATTATGAGTTATGAGACATGAGTTATGAGACATGAGTTATGAGTTAAATATATCTTTCAATTAGTTCATCCACGATGATTTTGACCTTTCCCTGGTTTGTTTTTGATCCAATCCGACTCGTTTCAGAAGTAAGAATATCCTGACAAATTTTACGAAATATATCTCTTGATTCAACTGGAGTAGTGTTAAGCGTTGCAAGGGTCTTTGCTATCATGATAGATCCACGGATAGTCGGATCGAATTCCGTTTTTCCTGATTCGCGTAGTCCTCTGACAATTTTAACGATGGTTTCAGTATCTTTTAAGGTGAGTTCCGATTTTGCCATTGTAATCCTTAATTCTGTTTCATAGTCAAAATGATCCAGATCCATCGTTACCATCCTGTCGCGCAATGCATCCTGGGTACGGTTCACTCCGGCGTATTCTTCCGGATTTGAAGTAAAGATGGCTCTGAATTCGGGGTGTACTTTCATGTAATAATCCTCTTCTTTGGCGGCAGAGGTGCTCAGCATCCGTTCCTGGAGAATGGGGAGCAAAATGTTATTGGCTTCAGGCCGTGAGCGGGTAAATTCATCGTAGATCAGTGTAAACCCATTTTTTACCGCTATCGTCAGGCGATTG
>CAIRSO010000876.1 GCA_903881215.1 uncultured Bacteroidia bacterium | reverse complement strand
TATTACATTACTTAGGATAGTCCCTTTATAAAATTGAGTTTTGATCGTTGCATCACTTTTTAGAAGGGAGAGGTCTTTGACCAGTTTGCCATTCACGGTAGTAATGGAATACCCTTTCTTTAAGATATTGCCAGGGTCTGATAACAGGGCCTTTTGACTTGCCAGATCTATTTTGTGTCTTTCAAAGTTGATTCTTTTAACCGAAAGAGCTCTGAAAGTTTCAAGAAAAAGATCCAGTTGCTGCCTTTTGCCCTCTATTCCCTTGGGTATTGAAACATCTAGCCTATTCTGCGCTGATCTAATTTTTTGGCGATGAACATAAAAATAGTGATCCACCAGAAAACCCACTTGTTGCAGTTTTTTCCCCAGGCGGTGTTCACTTCCCTGCAAGGATAGTTTTATCTCCTGCTGAAATCTCCAGGTTCGTTGCATAAGCTCGCTTTTCTTCTTCCCCAGCTGATCACGAACCAAAAGGGATAGCTCTCCTGTCAGATCCTCAAGACGATTCTTCTCGTCCTCCATTTTTGTTTCAATCAAAGACAGGATCTCCTGCTCGAGGAAGTCTATTCTTTCCTCAAAGGCACCGACTCCCTCCAGGATGAATCCGGCTACGGCAGTAGGTGTTTTAAGCCTGGTATGTGCTACCAAATCGACAATGGAATCATCCTTCTCGTGCCCGATTCCGGTAAGCACGGGCAATGGAAACTGCGTGATGTGATAGGCTATCTTGTAGTTGTCGAAGCAACTCAGGTCAACTTGCGAACCTCCCCCGCGAATGATCACCACCAGATCGAAGAAATCTTCATAGGGATAAATTCTGTCCAGGGCATCAACAATGGATTCTTCTGCCTGGCTTCCCTGCATCATTGCCGGGAAAAGGTGGGTATAAAAATGAAATCCATTGGGATTATTGTTCAGCTGATCCATAAAATCCTCGTACCCAGCAGCTGAAGGCGAAGAGATTATGGCTATTTTCTGAGGAACAAGTGGAAGCTCCAGCTCCTTGTTCATAGTAATAACTCCTTCATCTGTGAGGCGCTGGATGATCTCCCTGCGTTTTCGTGCCTGGTCTCCCAGCGTGTACGTAGGATCAATGTTTCTGACATTCAGGGAGAAGCCGTACATCTCATGAAACTCAACCGAAACCTGCATGAGAACTTTGATGCCATCGGTAAGCTGCTGGCCTGTTGTGGTCTCAAAAAACGGACGCAGCATTCGGAAAGTATACGACCAAATGGTGGCGCGGGCTTGTGCAACAATCTTATCTTCTGATTCACTCTTTTCAATCAAGGTTAGGTAACAATGACCATTCGAATGCACATTGATCTCTGAGATCTCGCCTATCACCCATACGGGAGCAGTAAAACCGGCTGACAGCACTTTTTTACTTGTCCATTGAGTTCAGATAAGCTAAATCGTTCGTTCATAAGAAGACCAAAATTATAAATAGCGAAATGATTGCGTCACCAATATTACCGGGGAACATTTTACCAAAGTTACACAATGGGGATCAGATCAGCGACAAAAAGGCGGACTTTTGTTGCGGAAACTTCTTTTTGGCTACTTTTGGCACAGTTTAAAACAACATCTTACCATGAAGTTGAAGGGGAAAAAGATCAGGGTATCCTATGCAAATTTGATTCCATTTCTGATTGCTATAGTTACTTATTTGCTGGTTGAAGCAGGATCCAGGCACCCCGAATGGATTGAAAAATATTATTCCAACGCTGTTTATCCGTTTCTGGCAACTATACTCTCTGCAATAAGCGGAATTTTCCCATTTTCGATGTGGGATATTTTCTGGTCGCTATTTGTCATTTATGCCTTATATATTCTTGGCAGAGTCATCTTTCGCAAGCTGAAACCCGGCCTCTTCCTGCTTCGTACGCTGCAGGTGGCAGCCGTGATGTATGCATTTTTTTACCTCTCCTGGGGATACAACTATTTCAGGCAACCCATCGAAAAAAGACTCAACTGGACCCGGCACATCGAGAAGAAAGACATGTTTCCAACCGTGCTTGATACTTTGATCTCAAATGCCAATGCCAGCAGGGTCGAGATTTCACGATCCGATTATCCCGTTATCGATAGTCTGGTGGAAGCCTCCTATCGTGCTCATGCTTCCTATTTTGGATACAATTATCCCAATGGGAGCAGACACCCCAAAACCATGCTCTTCACATGGTTCTTCGCCAAGTCGGGTGTCAGCGGATATTTTGGACCATTTTTCAATGAGGTTCACCTCAACGGTGAGCTGTTGCCTACTGAATATCCATTTGTTCTGGCCCACGAAAAAGCGCATCAATTTGGCATCTCCGGTGAGGCCGAAGCCAATTTTATGGCATGGTATATTTGTAGTGAAAGCGGCGACAACAGGCTAAAGTACTCGGCAAGCATACAACTGCTTCAATACTTCTTTGCCGATCCATTCCACCGGGAAGCCATAAAAGAGTTCTTAAAACGTTTCGACAAGAAAGCCATGGCCGATATTATGGCACAGAGGAACCACTGGAAAGAGCTGAGGAACGAAACGCTCGACAAAGCCCAGACTACCGCCAACAATGCCTACCTCAAATCGAATAAAATCCACGAAGGTGTTATGAATTACAACAGCGTGGTGAGGCTGACCATTGAGTGGTATTTAAATACCAATCAACCCAAATAAACTCAGTTCTGTACTTTAGTTGGTTTGGATTATCTTTATTCCTGAAAATCAACTACTATGAACACACTCAAACTACTGCTGATCTGTTTAGCAATTCTATTATTTCTGCCAGTTGGTTCACTCAGGGCTCAAAGTTCGACAGAGACAATTGAATCATTTTTTTTAAATCCACCCAAAGATTGCTGGCCGCATACACGCTGGTGGTGGCCGGGAAACGCCGGGTCCAAAGAGGAGATTACACAAGAGCTGGAGCAGATGCGCAGCCATGGTATTCGAGGCATAGAACAAATTTCGATGGATCCGGTTTACGAAAAAGGAAATATTCCTTACCTGTCTGATGAATTTATGGGATTGCTTACCCATGCTGTCAAAGAGGCAAAGCGGCTGGATATGGAGGTTTCTCTCAATTTCGGAGGACCCGGATGGATCATTGGCGGAGAGTTTGTTCCACAGGAAGATCGAAGCAAGGATATGGTTCCCACTTTCGTGGATCTTACTGGCCCACAAAAATTCAAAGGAGCTCTTCCAGATAGACTGACCAAAACAAAAAGATCATGGGAAGTGTACGCTCCTACTCTGGATGGCAATGAAATCCTGGTGGCAGCACTTGCGGCCAGGATGGACAAATCAGGAAAACTGATTGAAAATTCATTAATCAATTTAACGCCTAAGGTAAAGGACAATAAACTTGAATGGAATGTCCCCGAAGGCGACTGGAAACTGATGTCCTTTTGGCTCAAGAAAAACGGCATTGGCAATGCAGTTGATCATTTCAACAAAGGAGCGATGGACCGGTATTGCAACTTTCTTGGCAACAAGTTCTTCGCTGCTTTTGGCGATGAATTCGGGAAAACAGTCGAATCGCTTTTTGCCGACAGCTTCGAACTGCCCAATCTGGCGAGTGGGATGAACTGGTCGACCGGACTGTTTGATGAGTTCCAAAAGACCTATGGATATGATTTGATACCCTATCTGCCGGCTATCTGGTATGAAATGGGTGACAAATCGCCCAAAATCAGGTATGATGTGAATGAATTTCTTCACCATACGGGACTAAACGTTTTTTACAAAAGCTTCCTGGGCTGGTGTGAGGCGCATCATATCAAAGGAAGAATCCAGACTTACGGGTTCAATTCAGACAACATTGAATCTGCCGGACTGGCACACATCCCCGAAATGGAGATTACTGCCGGAGAGAAGGACCAGGCCGATTGGTTCGACACACGCATTGGTCCGAAGAAATATGTTTCTTCAGGAGCTCACCTCTATGACCGCAAAGTAGTATCGGCCGAAGTCTACACTTTTATCCACTGGGAACGCTACCGTGAAACTTTGGAAGAGCTGAAGATTGCCAGCGACGGATATCTTTTATCAGGTGCCACAAAGTTCTACAACCACGGGTTCAATTTTCTCCCCGAGCAGGAAGTTTCCCCTTCGCGATCCATCCCTTTTGCGGCCTATATCCAACCACAAAATGTGTGGTGGAAATACTATCCAAATCTCGCTGAATACATTGCAAGATGCTCTTATTTGCTAAGGCAGGGGGATTTCCAGGCAGACATCGCGCTCTATTCACCTTTAGCCAATCAATGGGCCATCAATGTCATCAATCCCAGAAAGTGGACACGCGAATTTGAGTGGGGCGAACTGGGTGGGTTGATTGTTTCGAACGGTTACGATTACGACCTGATCAATGATGATGTGCTGCAAAACCATGCGATGATTGAAGAGGGAAATATTTCAGTACAAAAGATGAACTACAAGCTTCTGATAGTTCCCAATGTTGAAACCATTCCGCTCAAAACACTTGAGTTTATTGAAAAATATGTAAGGCTAGGCGGCAGGGTACTATTTCTTGAGCGTTTGCCGGAAAAATCAACCGGATTGAATAAAGCCGGCAAAATGGATGCCAGGGTGAAAGATATCGTGTCCCGACTTTTCAACGAGCCAACAGCTATCCACCCTATGGCGAAATCCTTGTACGGAATCCAAGAACCCAAAAATGATCCGACGATCGGATTTTCATATGGCAAAGGGAAAGTTTACAGATTGAACAATGTCATTGACCGGCAGATTTGGTGGAACAAGCAAAGCAGTTACCTTGATCCATTTCTAAAGATTCTCCATAACCGGATTGCCCCTGATTTCGGCATTGATTTCATGCATGAAGGGATGCGAAAAAACGAAGGACTGGCCTTCCTTCACAGGAAGATTGGAAAATCAGACCTTTATTTCATCTCAAATATCCAAAATAAATCAAGTTCTATTCCCATCACTTTCAGGACAAAAAACCAGCAGATCCGGAGATGGAATCCATACACAGGATCTATATCACCGATATATTTGTTCGAAGAAACCACTGATGGAATTAAGGTGCCGTTGGAATTAGCGCCCTATGAATCGATGTTTTTGGAGTTTGCTTCCGGAAACGCAGAAACCTATGTTTCAAAAACCGATTTTAATCGGATCCTGGCGGTGGGACAATCCACTTTAACTGCAGAAACTACCTGCAACGGAAGTTTTCAGACATCTTTCGTTAAGAATGGCAAACCTTTTGAGCGCTCATCTGCAATAACAGATATTCCCGCACCTTTCACGATTTCAGGGCAATGGAAGATGAGCTTGCAAGGAAAGGAATTCCCATTATACGAAAAGACGTTAGATCACTTGATCTCATGGAGCGATGATGCCTCAACCAGAAATTTTAGTGGAACAGGAAGTTACGATATCAACTTCTCGCTACCCGATAACTGGCTACGAAAAGACCAGCGAATTCTTCTCGATTTGGGAAGTGTCGGAAATATTGCTGAGGTGCTGATAAATGGCAAAGAGGCTGGGATAGTTTGGATGAGAGGTCAAAATCCTGACATTACAGCATACCTAAAAACCGGAGAGAATAATCTGAAGATATTGGTTACGAATACATTGATTAACCGGATTGCAGCGATGAAAGAACCCCTTCCAATACCCGATTACATGGTTCCCAGATATGGAAGCAAAGACAAACAAACAGAAATTCCCCGCGAATTTGGTTTTGCACCGTTGCCTGCTTCAGGATTAATGGGACCTGTCAGGCTGCTTCCGGTCCGGAAGGTCGTCATAACGCTGTAAAAGTTGAGAGTTGAGAACTGAGAGTTGAGAGTTGAGAACTGAGAGTTGAGAATTGCCCGGTCCCCAAGCGAGCCGAGGGGGAGTTAGGAGTTGCAAAGAACTTTAGGCACTTTAGGCACTTTAAATACTTTAGGCTCTCCAGGCACTTCCTCAGGGTACTTTGGGTTCCGGAATCTTCCCTTTAACGCTATCGTACTTCTTAAACTCCTTCATCTGAAGTGAATCCATGGCACCACCATTGAGAATTTCGCCTTTGTCATATTTAACTTCGTATTTAAGCTTCCCCGTTTTGTCAAAGATCTTCCAGGAACCATCTGAAAGGTCGTCATTGTAGCTGCCCTCAGTCATTTTCGAACCGTTCTCATCGTAAAAAATGGCCAATCCGTTCTTTTTGCCTTCAGTATACGAAATCTGGTTTCGTTTAATTCCGGACGGATAGTATTCGATAGAAATGCCATCAGGAAAATTATTTTTGAATTCCTTCTCCCACATCACCTTTCTTTGCTCATCGAATCCTTGTGCTTTCCCAGTTTTCTTTCCCAGGGCATAATTTTCAGTAAGGACCAATTGTTCCCCACTATAGAAATTCCAGGTACTATCGCGAAGAGTACCGTCAAACACCCCTTTCGCATAGAGATTTCCCTCTTCATCGAACAGCGAAGCAAAAACCCTTTCCGAATTAGGTCGATAGGTCATTAGGGCCTTAACTTTCCCGCTTTCGTGGTATCTTTTCCAATTGCCGACCGGCTTATCATTGTCAAAATTTCCCTCATACTTGAGGCTCCCTCCTGGATATTTGCTCACCCATTTCCCTTGCTTCAATCCTTTGGCATCAGTTTTGTTTATGCTAACCTGAGAGAAGCAAAGGATTGAGCTCAAGAATAGCACCAAAAGCAGAAATATTTTTCTCATTCCATTCAATCTTTCAACAAAGGTATCGAAAACTTCTTCTATCCTTGGAAATTAATTTAATTTTGAGTTTTCTACTCAAATTCTATCCTTAACAGGATTATTCAGAATTAAAAAAGTACCGCTTGAAAATTACCAAACACATTGCATCTCTAGTCCTTTCGCTTATTACCGGCATTAGTTTTTTAATAGGACAACCTGCAAAACAAGGTGAATACAAATCATTTATCGCGCCGGAAATCCATACGGTTCTTTTCTTTCCTGAAGGATGGGAATTTTCTTTGCCTGTAATTGAATTGGGCAGCGCCCAAAAATTGATCTGCAAATTTGACCTGTTTTCAAGAGATCCCAGGAATTACCGCTACACCATTGTTCATTGTGATGCGGACTGGAATCCATCCCGGCTGGTCACCTCCGAATATCTTGAAGGTTTTGCAGATAATACGATCAACGATTATGCCTTTTCAATTAATACCACTATCCCGTATATAAATTACAGGCTCATACTCCCCAACGAAAATGTGCTGATCCGGTTATCCGGTAATTATCTTTTAAAAGTATGGGAGGAAGGGAAGAAAGATCAACCTGTACTGATAAAACCTTTTTACGTAACGGAGAAACAGGTGGAGGTTAACGGCATAGTTCAGAAGGCAACTTACGAGGGTTACAGCGGAGCCAGTCAGCAGGTGGCTTTTACAATCAGCTATCCGAGATTTGCAATCCCGGATCCATTGAACGAGATCAAAACAGTCGTAATGCAGAATTCAAGAAGTGATAACCGGCTCTTTCATATGAAACCTACGTTCATCAGGCAAAATCAACTGGTTTTTGAAGAGAAGATGAATCCGTATAAAGGAGGTAATGAATTCAGAAATTTCAATGCAAAAAACCTGCAGACCAATGGAATGGGTATCAGGGCTATCGAATTCCGCGACCCTTATTATTATCTTTTTCTGGAGACTGATCAGTCAAGGCGGAAGGAATCCTATTTGACGCGAAATGATCTGAATGGAAGTTTCCTGGTAAAAAATGACCGGGTGTCGGATAGTGATCTTGAATCGGATTACATTTATGTTCATTTCACTTTGGTTCCTCCAGACCAGGTCACCAACGACCAGATCTTTGTTTTCGGAGCACTCACCGACTGGCAATGCCTTCCCGCAAACCAGATGACCTTCCAGCAGGATACCAAAATGTATGAGGCAGATCTTCTATTGAAACAGGGCTTTTACGATTACCAATATGTGATTCTCAAGGATACAAAGGCCATTGATGCCACCTTTTTGGAGGGGAGCCATGTCGAGACCGAAAATAATTATCCGGTTTTCGTCTATTACCGTGGATTTTCGGCCAGGTACGACCAGCTGATTGCTTACCGTGTACTCAATTCGTTGGCAAGATGATTTTTCAAGTAAGAAAATCAATTAGCGAAACGAATTGTAATGGTCTATAATTTTTAATAAATCAGACTCTGCCAAAACTGAAAGATGATTGTCTGAGATGTACAAAGACATTGCATTTTTCTTGTTCTCCAATACTTTAAGAAGGGTTCTTTCATTCCTGACAAGGAGAATATCACCCTGATTATCTGATATATAAAACAATGCTTCCGGTTTACCGAAATGAGCCATCTGTTCATCGCTGTAAGGGGAAGCCGGAGCCGGCGGAATAAATTTAAGAGAATACTTTTTTAACAATGTCACCTTTCCTTCTGCCAGAATTTCGAAATATTGCTCTCCGGGTTTTCTCTTCTCCGAAAAGTTGAAACATGCAAATATATGACCGTCGAATTTTGCTTTTTTGACTTTTGATTTGGGTGTAACTTCATATACCACTCCCTCTGACATGTATTCCATCAGATCGCTGAACATGTTGTACCTTAAAGAACAATTCTCAACAACCGAACCATCCGACATCCATATGGTTCCATCTGAAAATTCTTCCCTGAGATAAGGATTCCCATTGATTTCACTGTATTTTAAACTCTTCGTGGTGATAAAACCTCCTTCTATTTCTTTATCCTCCCTAAATTCATCTATCGTATTCCGGTTAATTCTGTATGTTGGTGTATTTTGGAATTTGGTGCTTTGGGCAAAAGCTCTCGAAAAGGAAAGCAAAACAAATAATAAAATCAATTTTTTCATATCCGAACATATTTAGTCTTTCGTGTGCTAAAGAACAAACCAGGTAAATGACACTATTTGGCATCAGTTTCCTCCGTTGGTATTGGTAAGACCTGCTGACTATAAAAATACAAAAATCTGATTCTGGTTGGCAAAGATCCACCCGAATGTTCTGTAGTTTTCCCGGTTGATCTCCGCATCTCCTGCGATCAGCATGATGGTAACTTCAAGTAATAGTTATGCAAATAATATGTTGGTTGACCATGCAAAAACTAAATGACAAGGCTGTTTTTTTT
>CAIRSO010000875.1 GCA_903881215.1 uncultured Bacteroidia bacterium | reverse complement strand
GAGTTTACTTTACTCAACCTTCCATTCTACTTGGTTCATCGCATTGAAAGAGAATTGGATAAAATTTCGGACAAATAGCTTCCCGTATTTTTGAACTTGTGACTTTAAAATGAATACAGAAAGACACTTTTCCATTGCAAAAATCCCGCCAGGAAATCCGCCAGGTTTTCCAACAACCAGTATCAACCAGTGGAAAATAAAAGGTGTAAATAACAACCAGTGTTAACCAGTATCGACCAGTGGAAATTCAAAATGGTTTAGACCTCCCACTCATAATCAGGGGGTCGTAGGAGTTTGCCCTACTGGGCCCACCCTCAAAATCAAACACTTACAGGGCAGACTTGTAGGTGTTTTCTTTTTTACGCCAGGAAGACGCCAGGATTTGGGAGAGAATTGGGGTTTTGTGCTGAGAAAATATGCACGGAGGTTCGTTTAGTTTTAAACGAATTGGAAATCTCAAATAACAGAAGAGGTCTAAATTTCCATATTCAAGGGAAGAGAGCCAAGTTTGTAACTTAGCGGCTTGGTAAAATACGCTCCTTTGGCCTTTTTTTATCCAAATATTCCTTTAATTGCTCAAAACTCATATCTGCAGTCTCTTTGCTTATCCTATCTCGCTGTTGACGCATGTATTCAACTGCATCAAATTTTTTTTTAATCGTTGTCTTCATAATCTATCATCTCTTTAGGTGAACGTATCTCCAAAGTGGGATATCCAAGCTTCAGATTTACAGAATTATACCCATGGATTCTTTTTAAATTAACTATATGCTTGAAATTCCAACTTATTAGAACATCTGCCCTGTTGATTGTCGCCAATGCAATATGGACACAATCATCATTGCTCGTTTTTCCAACCACTTTTCCAACAATATATTGGTTCGCCAGATCAAAAGATTCCTGCGTAATTTCAACGAAATCGATTAAGTCTGCCGGTAATTTCTTTATTTAAGACTTTACCCTTTCCGGAGCATTGTCCAATTCGTTTTCAGTTAATTCAGAATAAATAATCCTAATCTTTTCATCAACGATCTTTTCAAATAAAAGTTTGGTGAATGCCTGAAATTCATCATCATAGTATCCGCCAAAGACAGAAGTATCCAAGTAATACTTTAAAATCATTTTCCCTTCTATTTAAAACAAAGATATTCAATTTTGGGGTCAAGTCAAATTCGTTCGAAAATGAAAGATTTTGTCAAAACAAGAACCACAAAATCAAACAGATTATCAACCGGGATCTGGCAAAGATTCGCACCAAGTTGAAACTTCCAACTCCTTTACAATTGGGTAAGGCCAGAGATTGTTATGCCTCCACCCTTATGAGAAACGGACAGTCCCGGGATGATATCGGCCAAATGATGGGACACAGCAATTCTGTGGTCACGGAACATTATCTGGCAAGCATTGATACAGAAAGGACGTTTAAAATTAATCAGTCGCTGATGGAATTAGGTGGTCTTATCGAAATAAAAGACCCATTATTTCAAACACTTTCAAAGTCGACTTGCAGGTGTTTTTTGTGTTATGCCAGGAAGGTGGAAAAGACGCTCAATTAAAACCTGTACTCCAATCCAAAATAGTAATTCCTGGGCAGACCCGGATAGTAATAGCGAGGCTCGCTGCCGCCAAATCCTTTGGCATTCATAATCAGCATGGAGGCATAATGCGTGTCTGACAGATTGTTGATCCCTCCATGAAGATGCACTTTCCCGGATGCACTTTTCCGGATTTCTACTGTTAGTTTGAAGTTTCCCAGCAGATAACTGTCATATTTCAGGGTGTTTTGGTCATCCAGAAATTGTTCTCCGGTGTAATAGAGCTGGGTCGACAGCTCGAGCCAATTGAGCGGCTTCCAGATAAATTGCTGTTGGACAGTTTGGTTCGGAACTCCCGGAAGGGTATTCCCATCGTAGTTGTTTCCATCGTCCGAGAATTCCACGAACTTGTTGGAGGTGAGGGAGTAACTTAGGATGGAGGAGAGTTGGCCGGGGAAATGGCCGAAGTTGAAGAAAAAATTCCGGAACATAAGTTCAAATCCCTGGTGCCGTGACCTGCCGGCATTGATGCCTGTAAAAATATCCTCCGTAACTCTCTTGGTGACCAGTAAATTATTCAGTTCAATCCAGTACAGCGTTCCATCCAGCCAGGCTGTTCGGTTGAAAAGGTTTAAACGGATCCCGGTCTCGTATTGCATCCCTTGCTCTGGCTCAAGATTGGGATTGACATCACCGCCGGGCAAAAGCGTCTCTTCGGGCGAGGGAAGGGAATATCCGTGACCGGCAGAGGCATACAAGGCCACTGTATGGTTGAGCGTGTAGTTGATGCCAATCCTCGGGGAGAAGATGAGTGGGAATTTTCGTTCGCCGGATTGTTCGCCATTGGCCGGGAAAAGGTCAGTAAGCCGGTAGTTGGTTTGACCCAACGAGGAAGCAAGCATGATGTTGAGCCTTTCATCCGGCCGGTAATAAACCATCCCGTAAACATTGAAATGGTTCCTGTTTTCCTTGTTGTGGTTCAGGGGAATATCATCCTTATCAAGCTTCCATTCATACAGGTCCGATACATATTCACCCCCCAAGATCCATTCCGCCGTGTTGGTATGCCAGGTTAGTTTATTCCGGAATCCGAACCCGGAAGACTGGTCATCGAGGTTGTTGAAAGGGCGTCTTTCGTAACTGTCGTTCCAGATTCCGAAAACAGTGAAATGGTTGCTCAGGCTGGCAGACAGCCGTGTGTCGACGGTGAGGCCTGTTCGGATCTTCTCCGACTTTTTGTACCCTTCAACTGCTTTCCAGGCGGGAGCGGCAGCCCACGGATTCTCCTCAAACATTTTCTTCCCCAATGAACTAGGTATTCCGGCATTCAATCCTGTCAGGAGAATTGTGGCACTCACGGTCCATCCTTGTTTCTTCCATTGTGCGGTGGATAAAAGAGAGCTCCTTTGGTAACGACTGTTTTCCCGGTAACCATCAGTTTGCAGCCTGCTGATGCTTCCCCATGCCTTCATTGCTTCACCCGGTGCAGTAGCTGAAAGATGTGCCTGTAGAGTTTGCCAGTTACCGTATTGTACGTTGGCTTTCAGTTTGTACTGGTCATAGTCCGGCGTATAGAGGTTGACACTTCCTCCTAGTCCCGGACCGAAAAGAGCTGCCGCGGGGCCCTTCACCACTTCAATGCGCTGAAGATTGTGCAGATCAATCTCTTCAGGGGAGGAGACTCCATCGGAACCGGTAAGCGGGATATCGTTCAGGTAGGATTTGATGCGGTTGGTATTGTATGGGGTTCTGCTTCCCATTCCGCGTATGACGATCCTGCTTGTTGCAAAGGTGCCGCTTTGCATCGATACGCCGGGGAGTGCATTAATCGTTGTTGCCAGATTGGTCCCATCAACCAGGGTAATGCCCTTTCCTGTCACAACCGAAATGCTTCCTGGAACGTTACGTAAGGATGTGCTGATTTTCAGGGCTTCAACGGATATTTCGCCGAGGACAATGGTTGTATCCGACTTTCCCGATAGGGGAGTGTTGGTTTCCTGTGCTGAAAGATCAGGCACTCCTGCTACAAGAAGCAGTGAAACGCAAAGCATCCTTGCAGGCAGCCTGAATGTCACTTTTTCTCGATTGGAACCAGCCTGACTATTTTCCCGGGGGTCTCGATGGACACATAGATGAATCCCTCGGGACTTACCACTACATTGCGTACGCGGCCGATGCCTTCCAGCAATTTTTCGCGGTGCTGGACAGAATGACCGTTGATGACGAGTCTTTCAAGGTATTGAAACCGCAGGGATCCCACCAGCAGGTTGTTGCGCCACTTCTTGTATTTGTCGCCGGTCAGGAAGGTCATTCCGCAAGGGGCGATAGAGGGAAGCCAGTAGGAGATGGGTTGTTCCAATCCCTCTTTTTCCGTGAATTCGGTGAGGATGGTACCGTCGTAATTGATCCCGTAGCTAATGATGGGCCAGCCGTAATTAAGGCCTGGCTGAACCTGGTTCAGTTCATCCCCGCCCATGGGGCCGTGTTCCGTGACCCATAGTTCTCCTGTTACCGGGTGGATGCAGGTCCCTTGCGGATTTCTATGACCATAGCTGTAAATGGAGGGGAGCGCTCCCTGCTTTTTGACAAAGGGGTTGTCGGAGGGGATCGAACCATCGTCGTTGATGCGGTGGATTTTCCCGTTGGTATTGTCCAGTTTTTGTGGAAAATCGAAATGCTGACCACGGTCACCGATCCCGAAGTAGAGGTGATTCTGTTTGTCGAAAGCCAGTTTACTGCCAAAGTGATGACTCTTGTCGGTTTCGGGCGTTCCCTTGAAAATCACCTGCTGTTCTACCAGTTTGTTGCCCTGCAGTTTGGCGCGCAGGATAGCCGTGTTGGCGATGGTTTTCGTGCTTTGGGCATTGGGGGAAGAAAAGGAGAAGTAAATCCAGCCGTTCTTCTCATAATCGGGATGAAGGCAAATATCCAATAATCCGCCCTGGCCTTTGGCGATGAGAGCGGGTAAGCCTTCAATCGGTGCGGAGAGTTTGCCTTTCGAAAAGCGGTACAGAGATCCTGAGCGCTCGGTAATAAGCAGATCGCCGTTTGGAAGGAATGCCAGTCCCCACGGTACCTTCAATCCGGTAACGACCGTGTCAACTACAAAGCTTTGTGATTCAGAAACAACAACTTCATCCTGTTTGACGGCAGCTTTCAAAGTGGTTCTGTCTTCGGGAATACCTTTTTTTACATAGGCTGCCAATGCCTCCATCTCTTCTATGGTAAAAGTTTTTTGAAAAGAAGGCATGCCCATGTCGGCAATACCATTTTTGATGCTGGAAATGGCCGAGCCGGTACCCTTTTCATCCATCCAGGATTTGGCTGCAAATTTTTCGAGGTTGTCGCCATGACAACCGGCGCAATATTTCTGGTAATTTGCTGCTGCAGAGCGGGGTTCAGGAGCGGCTGACTGATCGGGCATCGCCCTGTTTGGTGCAAAGCTATAAATGGCAACCAAAGTTAAGATGATAAGGGTCGCTGATAAATATGTTTTCCGGTTCATGCTGACAAAGTTTTGATGAGAACATATATTCCAACGAAAACAGGGCTTAAAAGTTACGATTGGCGCCAATTGTAACGAGGGTGCTGAGTGCAAATCTGGATTCGCTGGTTAAATTGACCACCTTCCTACGTTTTTCGAACTCAATCCTTAATTAATTGAATTTTATATACATATATCCGGCACTAAAGTTTTAATAATACCCGGCGAAGGGTGATTGTTACTCCGGCGTGTCCATCATACATCAAAAGTATGGATCATCATTGATTATTTATTCTCGGTTCTCTGTGTCTTAACCCCCGATAACCTGGACACTTTTTTCAAAAAGGTTTGAGTTCAAATCGTGATTTTCAGAATGAGTTTTTTCAGGGATATGCTGGTTTCGTATCTGTAACCCCGCTAATATTTAATCGATATTAAAAATGCGTATCTTTGAATCATGGTAATAATGGACGAAATATTAAAAAAGAAGACAGATTTTTCAACCTTGTGCAAAAAACATAAGGTCAGGTATTTGTATGCTTTTGGTTCTTCCACAACTGATAAATTCAATGACATTACAAGTGACATCGATTTACTTGTTGAGGTTGATGTTCCTGATCCTATTGAAAGAGGAGAGCAATTGCTCTCACTTTGGGATACTTTTGAGCTATTCTTCCATAGAAAAGTTGACTTATTGACAGACTCTTCGATTCGTAATCCCTATTTAAGAAAGAATATTGATTCAACTAAAGTGTTGATTTATGACGGAAAAGGGTCTAAAATACTTGTCTGATATTTTTCAGGCAATTGTATTAATTGAAGATTTTACGAAATCGATTTCCAGCTACTCTGATTACGTAAATGATCTAAAAACACAAAGTGCTGTTGAAAGACAACTGGGAATTATCGGTGAGGCGGTAAATAAGTTTGAAATTCTTCACCCTGAAGAAATTCTTGATAATGCCCGTAAAATTGTTGGATTTCGTAACCGGTTGATCCATGCCTATGATGCTGTTGATTCTTCCATGATATGGGCAATTTTGAAAAAGCACCTTGGTCCTCTAAAAGAAGAGGTGAGTAAAAAATTGATATGATTTCCACATCAAAATAACACGACAGGAAATCCGCCAGGATTTCCGACAACCAGTGTTAACCAGTGGAAAATAAAAACGGTAAATGACAACCAGTGTTAACCAGTATCAACCAGTGGAATAGGGAAATGGATTAAACCTCCCACTCATAATCAGGGGGTCGTAGGAGTTTGCCCTACTGGGCCCACCCTCAGAATCAAACACTTACGGACACAATCTGTAAGTGTTTTTTATTTTACGCCAGGAAGACGCCAGGATTTTGAGGAGAATTGGGGTTTTGCGCTGAAAATATTAGCACCCAAGTTAGATTATTTTTAAACGAAAACGAATTCATAACTGTGAGTGGATACGCCGGCTAAATTGACCACCTTCCGACGTTTTTCGAGATCAATCCATAATTGCCTGAATTTTATATACTTATATCCGGAATTAAAGGTTCAATAATCCCCGGCGTAGGGTGATTATTTACTCCGGCGTTTCCACCGAGAGAATAAGCGAGGGAGTTTGTTTATTTCTAAACGAATAAGAAATCCTTTACTATTATACAACATAAGACTAAAATATCCCTTACCTTTCTACGCAAATACGGAATATTTACCTTGACCTTTATACATTTTTGTTTACTTTTATCCCTGATATTTATACATCGCTAATATGTTTTACAGGGAAATCATAGATAAATTAAAGGATTGGGCAGGAAGAGAAAATCGTAAGCCGTTGGTATTAAGAGGATCCAGGCAGGTTGGGAAAACCACTGCCGTGGAAATTTTCTCCAAAGAATTCGACCAGTACATAGCTCTAAATCTTGAAAGAGAGGAAGAACGGAAGATATTTGAAACCTCTTATCCGTTTCAGGATTTGTTGATGACGTTATTCTTTTATGCCGGGAAGGAACGCAAACTGGGCAGGACTTTAATCTTTATAGATGAAATTCAGAACGCTCCCAGGGCAATCGCATTGCTGCGCTATTTTAAGGAAGAAGCCGGAGATTTGTTTGTTGTTGCTGCAGGTTCATTGCTCGAAACCATCATGGACCGCAAAATTTCATATCCCGTAGGAAGGGTGGAATACATGATGATGCACCCCGTTACTTTCCGCGAATTTCTGGGTGCAACGGGTGAAAATCAAAGCCTCGAAATATTGAACAGCAATGAAATTCCTGCCTTTGCCCACCCTCATTTAATGAGGCAATTTAAAAAATACCTGACCATTGGCGGAATGCCTCAGGTGGTGGAACAATATGCCCGCAACAATGACCTCACAGCCCTGCAGCCAGTTTATGAAAGCCTCCTGAAATCGTACATTGAAGATGTAGAGAAGTACGCTCCTTCGTCATCACAAGTACAATACATCAGGCACATTCTCAATACCGCTTTTGAAGTAGCCGGAAGCCGGATTACCATAGAAAATTTTGGCGGTTCGACCTATAAGTTCCGTGAAATGAGGGAGGCATTTACAACACTTGAAAAAACTTTTCTGTTTCAGCTGGTTTATCCAACAACGGAAACTGTTATTCCTGCATTACCCAAGCTAAAATTAAAACCGCGATTGCATACGTTGGATACCGGACTGATAAACTATGCTACAAACATGGTGAAAGATATTCTATCCATCGAGGATATAGCAGATGTTTACAGAGGTCGAATTGCCGAGCACATTACCGGTCAGGAACTGCTTGCAATGTCGAACAGCATCATGAATAAGCTTCAATTTTGGGTGAGGGAGAAAAAACAATCCAGTGCTGAAATCGATTATTTGTACCAATACAATGGCAAACTAATACCTATCGAAGTAAAATCGGGTAGCATTGGTAAACTACGGTCGTTGCATCAATTTATGGATGTAGCGCCACACCACCTGGCAGTACGTGTATGGCAAGGACCTTATGCTGTCGAGAAAGCAAAAACCATCGCCGGAACGGAGTTTACTTTACTCAACCTTCCATTCTACTTGGTTCATCGCATTGAAAGAGAATT
>CAIRSO010000874.1 GCA_903881215.1 uncultured Bacteroidia bacterium | reverse complement strand
TTGATCCCTCCCTTCCACTGTATAATCCTTATCCCCTCTTTACTGCCATGCAGTCAGCAATGGCTCCTGATGGTCCTCAACCCTGCAGATGGGATCGCAACGACGAACAAATGCCATTGGCCAAGGCTCCCGAGGTTAGAAATTCAATTGATCATGTTTCATTTATTGGCGATAAACTTGGGCGTATCTATTCAAATTTGAAATCAATTGGTATTCCCTTTTCCGAATCAGACAAACCTGTCAGGTTCCTTATCGTAGATGTAAATTCTGTAGATGTAAAATCAATCATGGAAATCAAAAAGGCTGCGACTAATGTGGTAAATGGTGGCGGAAGGGTTCTTTTAGTAGGATTAAACATTGAAAATGAAATGGTTGCCAACCAAATTTTACCGGCTAAATTGAAATGTATAGCTGATAAGGCATCTTCTTTAGTTCCAAATGTGAATGACCCGAGAGTTGCCTCCCTCTCTTACAAAGAACTCTATTTTGCGGAAAATTCAGTTAATAAAGTTATCTGTAATTACACGCTTGATGGAGATTTTACCGAAAAGGGTAATACGCTTTTTTACCGAAACAATACTGAATGGTTGCGCTGGTTAAGTGGAGGTGAATATTCAAAGACGATAAGTGTATATCGTTCAGAACTTGAGAACAAGCAATCCCCTGTTTTTGTCGAGTTCAATCAAGGCAATGGAGGTTATATAGCATCAACCATTGAACTCGAAAATATCAGTTCTGCTCATGTCGATATGTATAGTAAGTTGTTCCGAAATATTGGCATTGTACTGAATAAGAGTCAGGAGTTGACGGTTGCAGCTTTTAATGGAAATGTGCTGGTTCGTGCGCTATCCCTGGGCCGTTTTGGCAGCAATGATATAGGACAAGCAATGTCGACCAAATTCATTCAGGAAGAAATGGTACAACCGAAAAATAACGAAATTGATGGCAGTCAGCAATGGAAAATGGTCAATAGCAACGAGGAGCGCTTTATATTCAAGAACTTGCTTCAAAGTGGTCCTGAAAATGTTTTTTCCATCTATTTTAGCTATTGGATTTTCTGCCCGATTGACCTCAGCGATCTTTTAAATTCGGGTCCCGACCTGCCCCAGGTAAATTTGCAACTTTCCGTATCAGATTTTGGGAAAACGTACATGAATGGGAAACTTCTTCAACCACAAAAATCCGAACTGGTTGATGACCGCAACAAATTGACTTATGCCAAAATCCCATTAAAACAGGGATGGAATCATTTTCTTATTAAAGTGGCGACTCATTCATTTCATCAGCCTAATCTGGGAACATTTGCTTTAAATATGGTAAGTACAGATCCAACTTTTATTGGGCATTTGGAAACAGCTATACAAAAACCGGAATAAATACTGCAAAACTTATAAAGAAACAGTATGTTGGGAGGGGAAAGAGGAGCTCAAAAAAAATATTTGTTAAAACAGGGAAATTTGTAAGACAAAAATAATCTTAATCAATAAAGCATCATCTTATGAAATACTTATTGTCAGGTTGTATTGCTTCATCGCTACTAATAGCTATGAATATGAAGGCAGAGAGTAAAATTGCCAAGCCCAATGTAATCATTGTTTTATCTGACGATCAGGGTTATGGTGACTTTTCGTGTCTCGGAAATCCGGTATTAAAGACCCCGGCATTGGACAAATTGTACAATGAGAGTGTTCGGTTTGGCAATTTTCATGTCGCCCCGGTATGTTCACCAACCCGGGGACAGTTATTGACAGGTCTTGACGCAATGCATAATAAGGCTTGTATGGTTCCTTCTGGCCGGAATATAATGCGTCGGGATATCATCACCATGCCTGATGTTTTCAGACAAAATGGTTATCAAACCGGGATTTTCGGGAAATGGCATTTAGGTGATCATTACCCGGATCGTCCCATGGATCGTGGCTTTCAAAAGTGTATCTGGTTCAAAGGCTGGGGACTTGCCTCAGAAATTGAATACGACAATGATTACTACAATACCCGATATTTAGACAGTATTGAAACCAAATTTTCAGGTAAATACTGTACGAATCTTTGGTTCGATGAAGCCAGGAGATGGATGGGCGAGATGATAGATCAGAAGAGACCTTTCTTTACTTATCTTGCGCTCAACACTCCTCACGGACCTTTTGACTCCCCGGCTGAAGACAGTGAATTTTATCTAAATCAAGGTTTGGACCGGAACACCGCATCCTTCTTTGGTATGATCAGGAATATCGACCAAAACATGGAGCAATTGGACAGTTGGCTGGAAGAGAAGAAAATCAAGGAAAATACGCTCATTATCTTCATGAATGACAATGGTGGGACTGGTGGTGTCCGCATTTTTAATGGAGGGATGAAAGGTTCGAAAGGTAGTAATGATGAAGGTGGCCATCGGACTGCTTGTTTTATGCGGTATCCTGAAGGACATTTCGGAAAGCCAAGGACAGTTGATTATCCATCTCAAATTCAGGACCTTCTTCCAACATTTATTGACTTGTTCGGGCTCAAGACAAAAGCAAAATTTGATGGTGAAAGCTTAAAACCTATGCTAACCCAGGAAAACAAAAAATTCAGTGACCGGATGTTTGTGGTTCAATATGGCGGAAGGATAAAACCAGAAAAATACTATTGTTGTGTTGTCTGGGATTCTTGGCGATTAGTCGAGAATACGGGGCTTTTCGATCTAAGCAATGATCCTGCACAGCATGTTAATGTTGCCGGCAAATACCCTGAGATACTCCACAAAATGCAGACATATTATGAAGAGTGGTGGAAAAAAGTCGCTCCTGGAGTGGAAGAGGTTGTTCCATTGATTGTCGGATCAGATCAGGAAAATCCAATTATGCTCACTTCCAATAATTGGGTAGGTGTTGATGTCGACAACCGTACTGTTGTGGCGAATGCTGCCGGTACCCCCCGGGGGGGAGCCATAAACATTGATGTACAGGAAGAAGGCATGTACAGAATCAAATTAAGCCGCTGGCCGTTTCATTTAAACTGGAAATTAAATATAGCCGGTCCGGAAAAGAATTATGCCGGGAATTTACTTCCGGTTGGTAAAGCCCTGCCAATTGAATTTGGCTGCTTTTCATTGAATAATTCAGCCCCTTTGATAGTGAAAAGTTCACCGGATGCTACAAATCTGAGTTTTGAGGTAAATCTGTTGAAAGGGAGAAACAGCATACAATCATGGTTCCGGGATGAGAAGGGAAAAGACCTTTGTGGCGCATACTATGTATCGTTGCAACGACTTTAATTATATATTGGTAAAGCTATTGTAAAAACCACCAAACTCCCCCAAATCCTGGCGTCCTCCAGGCGGAAAAATGAAAACACCTACAAGTCTACCTTGTAAGCGTTTGATTATGAGGGCAGCCCAGTAGGGCCTGATCCTACTACCCCCTGGTTATGAGTGGGAGGTCTAACCCATTTTGAGATTCCACTGGTTGATACTGGTTAACACTGGTTGTCATTTACACATTTTATTTTCCACTGGTTGTCACTGGTTGTCGGAAATTCTGGCGGATTTCCTGGCGGGTTTTTTGAAGAAGAAATGGCAACCGGAATCGACTGTTATGAAACAAAATGATCAACGAAAGATTAAAAATCTTGAAGCAATAATAATATTTTCTCTTTCAATGGTTGAAGTTCCGTTTCAATGGTCGCCCAGATTATCTCGTCTTTGATTTGATAGTAGCCATGGACAAGAATATGACGCATCCCAATCATATCTTCCCATTCAATTGAAGGATGACTAATCTTAAATTCCTTGGTTAATAAATAAGCTGCCTCTCCAACAATCTCAATATTTTTAATAACGGCAAAGCGAAGCATTTTATCGCTTCTGTAAACATCAAACGATTTTCCATTCGTGAATTCGAAAATATTGTCAATGGCCTCAATCATGTGATTAAGCCTTTCTTTATCCCTGGGCTTTTCTCTCATAGATTAAAATTTTATCCATTTCCGCACTTCTAACTGCAAAAGGTTTTAATTGTCCTTCTTCAACTAGATCAACCTTTTTTCCGGTTAATTTTCGTAAGTCATTGATTATATGAACATATTTCATTAAAGTAACCTTTGAATCAGAACTAAAGTTGACCAATATATCCAAATCACTGCTCCTGCTTTCTTCAGAACGGGCATAAGATCCAAATATCCAAGCCTTTTCAACTGGTTGGCTTGCAAAATATTGAGATAGTTTATTTACAATCGTTCTGTTCATAATTTCTTTTTTACAAAATTAACAAAATCAATCAACAATGGTCAACTATGCCCTGCTGATGAATTATCAAAATATAATTAGAGGCAACTTACAGGTGAACATACCCCTAAAATAAAGTACAAGCTAATTTTAAGTAGCATAAAAAATTTTATGTGAAACATCCATCAACTGATCTAGAGAGATCCGTCTGTCAGCTCATCAATTGGGCAAGATCTTCGATAACCAGAACACCTGTATTATTTAAACGTTCATAAGACTGATGTCCATTGGAAACCTGGATACAGGCGCAACCAAGTTCTTATGCTACCTCAAAATCATCAACTGTGTCCCCTTCCAGTAAAAATTCTACTGGACGAGACAATAATAAATGAACCTGATTAATCCAGTTTATAGCAAACAAGCTGCTGCAAATATCGGAGATACAATTTCCCATTGGCAACAACAGGAACAACCCAAGCCGGATTTTTCACATCCTCAATGGCATGCTTTATTTCACCAACTTTTCTAAATCCGGAAGGATCAGGGGCAACAAGAAAGAGGTTTCCCTTGATGTCCTGACAAATAAGATATCCATCTACAAAAGTGGTTGTTCCTTGTCCAATATTCTTAGTGCTCCACATTTCTTTGCCGGTTGCCAATTCAATACATTTAAACTGACCCGAATTTCTGTAACTCTCGCCCGAATATCCGTAGATAAAGCCATCAACTAGTATTGGATCAGAATGTTGAGCCTCCATGACGTTATTTTTCCAAAGCAACGAATATCCCTTACTGTTCACTTTTAACGCCTGACAGCCCATTTTATAACCTGATGTATGAAAAATCACATCATTGTAAACTATTGGAGTAGTGGCATTTACTCCATACTCTGTTGGCCAGGGCACATTCCATAGTACTTTCCCATCAGAAGGATCAAGGCAGGCAAGGCCTTTGCCATGGTAAACAAGTAGCTTAACTTCATTCTCCATCTTCATGGTAATCGCGGCAGCGTAACCAGCACGGCCTTCCATCGATTTCCAGAGCAAATCACCCGTCACTTTGTCGTAAGCAATAACCAATGCATCGCCCCCACCCTGTACGATCACCTTGTTGTCAAAAACAAGGGGTGTGGTGGATAAACCCCACGTGGGCTCTTCGCCGCCTTCATTCTTTACATTTTTTCTCCAGAGTAGTTTTCCGTCCTCAAGTTGCCAACATACAAGATCACCGCTACGGCCAAAAGTGTAAACGCGGTCTTCGTTGATAAATGGAGTAGCACGTGAACCCGGACCATGGCTTGTTGAAGCCTCAGCCTCGTAAGAACCCGTCCAAATCAGCTCTCCACTTTCCGCATGAATACAAAAGACCAAATCGTTCTTTTCATCCCGTCCGGGAATTACAAGCCGGTTGCCCTGAACAGCAGGGGAAGCCCATGATGCGGTTGACTTATCCTGACATAAATAGTTTACCTGCCATTGCTTTTCGAGGCCTCCCGACCAATCATTTTTAATGCCTCTTGTTGCACTTTTCCCTTCAAAGTTTTCCCCCCGCCAGTTTGGCCAGTCTGCAGTGCCTTTCGTAAGGGGAGGTATAGAAACTTTTTTTGTCGGTATTACATCCTGTTTCCCGGATAATGGCTCTTTTCCCTGAATTACTTTAAATATCTGATAGCCATAGTAAATCCCCACTATTAACATTATCGCAACGACTGCAAGAATGATCCTGACATATCTCTTCATATTGAAAAATTATAAATGATCTATTCCAATTAATTAGAATAAAATAGGTTATAAATTTAGGTATTCTTTTTGCGTAAGCATTGCTTCAAAACATCTGCCTATGATTTAAATTTGCATTCATTCTTTTTAAAAATAAACGAACTTCGGTGCTAATATTTTCAGCGCAAAACTTCGATTATCCCCCAAATCCTGGCGTCTTCCTGGCGTAAAACAAAAAACACCTACAAGTTGACCTTGTAAGTGTTTGATTTTGAGGGTTGGCCCAGTTGGGCAAACTCCTACGACCCCCTGATTATGAGTGGGAGGTCTGAACTATTTTGAGTTTTCACTGGTTGATACTGGTTAACACTGGTTGTCATTTACGACTTTTATTTTCCACTGGTTGAAACTGGTTGTCGGAAAATCTGGCGGATTTCCTGGCGGGATTTTTGCAATGGAAAAGTGTCTTGCTGTATTCATTTTAAAGTCACAAGTTCAAAAATACGGGAAGCTATTTGTCCGAAATTTTATCCAATTCTCTTTCAATGCGATGAACCAAGTAGAATGGAAGGTTGAGTAAAGTAAACTC
>CAIRSO010000873.1 GCA_903881215.1 uncultured Bacteroidia bacterium | reverse complement strand
CCGATCTTAACCGTGAAGTTGCCAGGAATGTTGACAAATATAAGGGCCGGTTTCTTGGAGCATGCGTAGTAAATCCTCAGTTTATTGATGAGGCATTAAGGGAGATTGAATACTGTCACGATCAGCTCGGTTTTGTCTGGGTGGGAGAGCTTTGTAATTACATGGTGCCCTACAATTATTCCATAAAGGAATTTGAGCTGCTTGTTGAGCATGTCGTTAAGTTAAACATGGTTCTGGCTCTTCATACCGAGCATGGGGAGATGGAGTATGTGACACAGAAATTTCCCGAAGCTACCATTGCCTTTGCCCATTTTGGCGATGACAGGGAATATGATGATATTTTCAAGCGGATTGATATGGTGGCAAACAATCCGAATTTTTATCTTGATACTTCGGGTTATGGTCATGACAGGGTAGGGGTTCTTGAATATGCTGTGAAAAAGATTGGTCCCGACAGGGTCCTTTTCGGATCCGACTTCAGCATTAATGATCCGTCGACAGTTATTCCAAGGATTAAAAACGCCTTTCTTACCTCTGGGCAGATGCAGAAGATTTTTTCAGGAAACCTTGAAGCATTATTAAAAAAGGTTAAAGCTGATAAAGTCTGATTTCTCAGGTTGGTTCCACGTGTATGGTGACCGTAAGGTTTTCATGAGTCTTTGTGAGCTCATCCTCTATCCTGTCGCAATATTGGTGGGCGTTTCCCACCGATACGTCTTCGGGGATCTGGATATGAAGGTCAATGAATTTGTAATTTCCTGCAACCCTGGTGCGGAGGTCATGATAATTCACATCCATATTTCTTAGAGTTCCTTCGAGTTGGAGAATTTCATTTTCGCCCCATGCTGTATCGAGAAGAGGAGTAAAGGCTTTGGTTAGAAGTTGATATGATTCCCTGATTATAAAGAGAGCCACAAGGATGGCTACCAGTGGATCAAGCCAGTTGATCTTTGTAACCATAATGAGTCCAAGTCCTACTGCTACACCCAGGGAAGTATAAACATCTGTTTTCAGATGCAGGGCATCCGCTTCGAGAGCTACCGAATTTGTCTCAATGGCCACCTTATATAACTTTTTTGAAACAATATAATTTACAATTGCAGATACAAGCATAACTGCGGAACCAACTGCAATTGCATCGAGTTCAATCTTTTCACCCAGAAGCTTTTTTATAGCTTCGACGATAATCCATATCGCTGCAATAAATATGAGTATTGCTTCAATCACACCTGAGATATTTTCAATTTTCCCATGTCCATATGGATGTCTGGAATCGGGCGGATTATCAGAAACCTTAACAGAGAAGTATGCAATTATGGCAGCCACCAGATCCATTGAAGAGTGGATAGCTTCGGAAATTATACTTACCGATCCGCTTAAAATACCCGCAGCCAGCTTCATAAGTATCAATAAAGAGTTCGACAATATTGAAAGGCGGGCAATCTTTACTTTAGCATTCATGATGTTTTCCGGGTAAGAATGAAGCCTGCAAACTTAAAGATAAATTAATAAGCAGACAAGGCTAATGGTAAAGTATTCACATATTTATTTCATCCATTGCAGGTAAAAATCAAATATTATTTCTGTCGGTTTGTCCTGTACAATAAGCAATTGGCTGTCAGCATTCCGGT
>CAIRSO010000872.1 GCA_903881215.1 uncultured Bacteroidia bacterium | reverse complement strand
GACCACTTAGTACCCATAGAAGCCATGAACATGGTAGAAGAAGATCTCTTATCATTTGAGAAAATGACTTTATCTATTGAGAGACAAAATAGACAACAAACTGATTTCATTAAAAGGATTGGGATTTATCTGGGAAGGGAATTAAATTACAGAGTTAAGGCTGCAAATAAAAAGAGGACAGAAACCCCCATGCCAGCCAAGGAGATAATTTTGGTTGGAAAGGAAAAGCATACGTTTGAGGATCTTTTTTACAATTCAAATCATGCTGCAATTTGTTTGCAAATATTAAACGATTTGGAGCCACCAATAATACAAGCAAATAACCATTATATTGGGAATAATAAGGGTGTTATACCACTATGGATTAAGATATTAAAGGAGCATAAACCTTACCCTTTAGTTAAGCCGTTTAGGAATAAAGAATATGCTGCAATACTTAACGAAAAAATACCTGGATTAAACCTCACCTCTGATGCAAGTGAATTTAAAAGACCTTACAAGCGTGTTGACAATTCAGATATTGGTATAGATATCAAAGCAAAACTTTCCTTACTTTCCCAAAAAGGGAAATTGGGAAAATAGGGAAAATTGGTTGTTGTTTTTTTGTGTCAAAATTATTTGACATGGAAAAACAAATCTTTATTTCGTTACCCAAAGAGGAACTTCAAACGCTAATGATCGACTGTTTTACGGCCTGTTTGAAGCTATACGAGCCTAACACTTTTAACAGTCTGGAAAGCGATCTTCTAACCATTACCCAAGCTGGTGAAGTCATTAACTTGACCGTTCCCACAATTTATAGTCTCGTCAGCAAAAAAATGATCCCACACAACAAAAAAGGGAAACGGCTGTACTTCCTGAAATCTGAACTTTTGGACTGGGTGAAGTCTGGCCGGAAAAAGACCATTGCTGAATGTGAGACGAACCCTGAGAGCCATCTTCGGACACCAAAGAAAAGGAGGGTGACAGCATGAAAAATGAAGGGCAGCACCACCACAGGACCACCCGTATATTCCAGGTCAAAGATAAGAAAAAACCCACATACCGGAAACCAGTAGCCGTTAAGTATTTGGAAGAGTTGGCACTGGAAGCGAAAAAAACGAAATACCCATCAATCCCTATTCCATATTTGGCTAAACCGAAATATAGGGATGATAGTGCAAATAATTTGACCCGTTGCATTATTGACTTTCTTAGATTGAAAACTCATCTAGCAGAACGGATCAGTAGTACTGAGCGACCGATTGACAGGACGGAAACCTTCATTGATATTTTAGGCCACCAAAAAACCATTGGCCGTATCGAATGGATTAAAGGCAATGGCATGAATGGAAGCGCGGACATTTCTGCCACCATCGAAGGACGAAGCGTGAAGATCGGAATAAAAATCCGTGACCAACAAAGCAAGGCACAAATAGAGTATCAAAAAACGATCATCGCGGCAGGTGGTTTATTTTACATAGCTCGCGATTTTACTTCGTTTCTTACTTGGTATAACTTACAATTCAGTAAGCCATGAGTGTAGTACAATATTTTAATTTTCCTATTCAGTTAATTGATGGGATTTTTAAGGATAAATACAAAGCTTTAACATATGCCTTGTATTATGCCTTGTATTCTCATTCTTTGAAATTGAGTGAAGATGAATATTACAATAATCCTGCGCTTAAAAAATTCATTGCAGCAGCCAAATGGTATAATGTAAATTTAGGTGGAAACGAAAAAAACCAAAAGGAAAAGTTTTCCAGAGGCAAAGCACTTTATGACAGCATACCGGAAAAGAGCGTTAAAGTTGGATTGAATATTTCCATTTTTTGGGATTACTACACAAATGATAAAACAGATTTCGACATTGCCTGTTTAGCCGTATGCACCCCATTAACTCCGACTTTTTTCCTTGACTCTGCGAGCCTACCTTTGTCTAAAAGATAGGTATTATGTCAAGACAGAACAGAGAGGAAATGATTGCAAGAGTTGGTGAGTG
>CAIRSO010000871.1 GCA_903881215.1 uncultured Bacteroidia bacterium | reverse complement strand
TATTACATTGGCAAAGCATATCCTGATGTGCTTAAATATTCGGTTTTTATAATGATTATTTTTGTTGGAATTGCCTCATTCCCAATGCTAAAAATTCTGTTTTCAAAAGTTAGAAAGCCATGAATAATGTACCACAAACAGCCCTGAAAACCGGTAAAAATAAAAAATTCTATAAATATTTCAAGGAATATCAATGGTCTAACGTGCTTGCAATGATTAAAAACAACCGTTTAGACCCCAAAATATGCACCAATGATTTTAAGCAGAAACTGGTTGTCATTACCGGAGCTACATCAGGCATAGGCTACTTTACAGCACTAAAATACGCTTCTCACGGAGCAGACTTGCTGTGTGTTAATCGAAATGTTCAAAAATCAGAAGCTCTTTGCCGGGAAATTGAGCGAGAGTTTGGTGTAAAATGCAGTTACAAAATCGCTGATTTGAGCAGTTTAAAAGAAATATTCCGGGTTGCTGAAGAGCTTGCAGCAATAAATACACCCATTGATGTTCTCATACATAATGCAGGCATTTACCTGACCAAAAAGGAATTAACTTCTGATGGGCTCGAGAAGGTTTTTGTTGTTCAATACCTTTCTTCCTTTATTATCAATTACCTTTTAAAGGATAAGCTAAAATCTCAGGGAAATGCCAGAATTATTATGGTTAATTCCGAAGGTCACCGTTTTGCTGCCTGGGGATTGAGAATGGACGACCTGAACTGGGAAAGAGGTCGCTATTCAGGGCTGAAGAGTTATGGTTCTGCCAAACTTGCACAACTTTTATCGATGATTGTTTTTGATGAACAATTTCAGAACACAGGTGTAACAATAAATGCCATGCATCCGGGAGCAGTAAAAACGGAAACAGGTCAGGAAAACGG
The DNA here is from genome assembly GCA_903881215.1 of uncultured Bacteroidia bacterium. Lineage (GTDB taxonomy): Bacteria > Bacteroidota > Bacteroidia > Bacteroidales > Prolixibacteraceae > CAINVV01. The sequence goes on along the minus strand of CAIRSO010000871.1, from coordinate 9,512 downwards.
GCCGGTTTACCGTTGGTTTAAAAGGAATTTTATAGATAAAACACTTAAATCTCCTGAAATCTCAGCCGAAGCATTGTATTATCTTGGAGTTTCAATGGAGATGGAAGCTGTTAGTGGGAAATTCTTTAATTTAACCACTGTAGAAGAGCCCGCTCCTCCGGCGCTGGACAAGGAGGTTGCCTGCGAAGTTTGGGAAAGGAGTCTGGATTTGGCAGGACTGCGAGCGCAATAAAGTAAAGACTAAAGAAGAAGTTGATTTTGAAAATTATGGAAGAAAAGATCCTCTCTGAGAAGAGATACCATACCATCGTTGTTGGAGGCGGCATTGCCGGACTGACCTCTGCAGTATACCTCGCCCGTTCAGGACAAAGAGTATTGCTTATTGAAAAAAACAAGGAATTCGGGGGGTTGGTGAATTCATTTAAGCGTGATGGCTTTCAATTCGAAGCAGGGGTAAGGGCTCTGGAGGATGCTGGAATAATTTTCCCGATGTTGAAGGATTTGGGTATAAAACTTGATTTCATTAAAAGCCATGTTTCTGTTGGGATAGCTCATGAAATTGTCAATATAGAAACCATTGATGATTTGCTAAAATACAAGGAACTCCTGGTGAAATTTTTTCCTGAAAGTGAAAGCGAGATTGACGAACTTGTAAAGGTCATTCGAAAAATCATGAAACACATGGAGGTGCTCTATGGCATAGAGAACCCAGCGTTTAAAGATCTGAAGACCGACAGAAACTATTTATTTAAAAAGCTCTTGCCCTGGTTGCCGAAATTTATTTTTACCGTTGGAAAGATTAACCGGATGAACATGCCTGTGGAGGATTATTTGAAAACAATCATAAAAAATCAGGCACTCAGGGATATGATTTCACAACATTTCTTTAAAAATACACCAACCTTTTTTGCCCTGAGTTATTTTTCCCTGTACCTCGATTATTTCTATCCCAAAGGTGGAGTTGGCAAACTCGCTGAGGCAATTAAAGACAAAGTGCTGGAGTATGGAGGCGAACTAAGATCAGAAACAATGATTATGGAGGTATTGACCGATAAAAAAATTGTCAAAGACCATCATAACAACAGTTTTCAATACGATCATCTTATTTGGGCTGCTGATTTAAAAACACTTTATAAAATAGCAAAAACTGAAGGTTTGGCACCCAAAATCAAGGCTAAATTTGAGGATACAAAAGGCGTGATGTTGAAAAACAGAGGTACTGATTCTGTTTTTTCTTTGTACCTGCAAGTAGATGAGCCGCTGGATACATTTAGGAAAATTGCCCATGGACATTTCTTTTATACCCCTTCGAAGTCTGGGTTAGGTGAAACACATCGAGGGGAATTGGATGAATTGTTAAGAAATTTTGAAACCGTCACAAAAGAGCAAATCTTAACCTGGCTCGACAAATTTACCAGATTAAACACTTACGAGATTTCTATTCCCGGGCTTAAAGACCCGGATTTGGTTCCTCCTGGTAAAACCGGCATGATCATTAGCCTGCTTGCTGAATACGATTTGTTTAAAGAAATTAAAAAGTCTGGTTGGCTCAGTGAGTTCGTTTGTGAATTGGAGAATCAGATCATTGATGTCATCTCCGGTTCCATTTACCCCATGTTGAAGGAGAAGGTGATCGCACGCTTTTCATTTACCCCCTTAAGTATCGAAAATAGGGTAGGGAGCTCGGAGGGTGCGATCGTAGGTTGGTCGTTTGAAAAGAAAATGCCGGTAGTAAATAAGATGCAATTTTCGGCTCGCTCCGTGCTGACACCAATACCTTCAATATATCAGGCTGGTCAGTGGGTATTTAGTCCTACAGGTGTGCCAATGTCGGTACTTACTGGTAAGTTAGCAGCAGATAAAATTTTAAAAAAAACAAAAAAATAATTTCGTAACTCATCTTAACCACCTCCGCCAGCGTGGGAGATAATATCGCTGTTGACAACGGGTTAGCAATAACTGCAAGAGGGCAAACAGGAACACAAACCTGGATGACAGAAAAATTGAGAACCACAAAATTCAAAGATGGTACTCCGTCAACACGTGTAAACTTTGTTCAAATGGGTGGCATGTGACAATTGTTTAAATTCAAACAGATGGAGGAATTTAAAAACAGTGAATTTGAGACTATTCTAGATGTTAATTTCACCAAAGTTGATAATTTAAAGTATTTTTGGCTTTCCTAAGGATCATTTTCTTGAAATCATCAAAATTTATACAGGAGGACATAAGATGAGTAGTGTTGATACGGTAACAACAGATGTTTTAATCATCGGCGGCGGACCATAAGGATTAGCCACTGCCATACATCTGGCGGATTTATTAAAACAAAAAGGTCAGAGCCATAGAATATTGCTAGTCGAAAAAGGCAGTTCTATCGGTGCCCATATATTGTCGGGTGCAGTAATCAAACCGGCCGTTTTTAAAGAATTATTGCCAGAAGTCGACTTTTCGGAGATTCCTTTTAATGCAAAAGTCATTAAGGATAAAATGGTGTTGCTTAGTGAAAATGGGCACCTAACATTGCCATTTCATATTCCCTATATGAATAACATTGGCAACTATACTGCTTCTCTTGGCCAGATATGTAAATATTTAGCCGTAAAGGCGGAGGAGAAGGGAGTAGAAGTTTATACCGGTTTTGCAGTTGATGAGATTTTGTACAAAGACGGAAAAGTTATTGGTGCTAAAACCAAAGATACAGGGTTGGATCATCATGGTAATCAGTTGGAAAACTTTCAGGCAGGAACCAGTATTGAAGCAAAAATCACCATTTTTGCCGAAGGGACGCGAGGCAGTCTGACCAAAATGCTGATTAAAAAATTCAACCTAGACAAAGACCGGAATGAGCAGATTTATTCTTTGGGTTGCAAGGAATTATGGTCTGTCCCTCCGGGTAATATTGAGGCTGGTCAGATTTACCACACCATGGGTTATCCGCTCAATAATGATGAATTTGGAGGAGGCTTCATTTACGGATTAAACGACAATAAAGTAGCAATAGGTATTGTTGTCGGACTCGACTACAAAGATCCGTCGTTTGATGTTCACGATGCCATGCAGGTTTGGAAAACAACTTCATTTGTTTCAAAGATTTTAAAAGGTGGCAGATTAGTGGAATATGGTGCCAAGACACTTCCCGAAGGAGGTTATTATGCAATTCCCAGGCTATATGTCGACAATGCTTTAATTGTTGGAGATAGTGCCGGTTTGGTCACGATGCCTGCTCTTAAAGGAGTACACCTGGCGATAAAATCAGGCATGTTGGCCGCACAAACTGCTGCAAACGCATTGTCAAAGAATGATACATCAGAAAAAAGCCTTCAAGAATATGAAACTCTGGTAAATAATAGTCTGATTTATAAGGATATGTACCCTGTCAGAAATTTCAGACAAGGATTTACAAATGGTCTGATTGCAGGGGGATTTCATTTTGGAACTCAATTAATCACCGGTGGAGCGGGTTTCTTGGGCCGGTTGAGAACCCATCCCGACTATCAGACGACACAAAAACTGACCGAATATAAAAAGAAACTTTTCAGGGAGCGCTTCAAGGGGAAACTCGATTTCGACAAAGTGCTGACTTTCGATAAAGCAACTGATATATACCATTCCGGAGTTTACCACGATGAGCAACAGGTTGTGCATCTTCATATCAAAGATCCGGCCACATTTAATGCCGTTAACATTGATCAATACGGGGCACCCGAGCAATTTTTCTGCTCTTCAGAAGTTTACGAGCTTCACATTGGAAAGGACGGAAAAAAAGAGCTCCGGATTCATGCCGAAAATTGTATGCACTGCAAAACCTGCGACATTAAATCTCCCGGAGACGGAATTACATGGGTAGTGCCAAATGGTGGCAATGGTCCGGATTTTCAAAATATGTAACAAATAAAAGAAAAGGTAACAATGGCTCTAACGATAATAAGTTTAATCAAACAAGTTCCGCTTCCCACTGAAATGAGAATGGGCGAAGATGGGTTGATGGACAGGACCAAAGCAAAATCTATCATTAATATCGATTGTCAGTTCGGACTGGAAGCCGGCCTGCAACTAAAAAAACAGAATCCCGGAGCACGGTTGATTGTTTGCTCGATGGGCCCTGGATCGTTTCAAGTTGCTCTTCGGACAGCCATTTCAATGGGGTATGATGAGGCATACCTTCTATCGGACCGAAAGCTTGGAGGCAGTGACACTTACGCAACAGGTCTTGCTATCGCAACCATGTTGAAACATTTGGGGTTTACCAAAGATTCAAAACAACCTTATATAATTTTAGCCGGCCGGCAAACAAGTGATGGCGATACTGCCCATGTTCCATCACAGGTAGCCGAAAATATTGGAATTCCTCAGGCTACATTTGTTGAGAGTGTAAATACTGACGGCACAGGTAATGTCATTGCAAAAAGGATTATTGAAGGCGGATACCAAATGATGAAATTGCCCATGCCATGCATGATTTCATTAACTCCGACCGGAATACCTCCGCGGAAGCCATCTTTAAGTGGAGCCATTAAAGCCCGTAACCTGGATATTAAAACATTTGGAATTGACGATATCGGTCTGGGAACTGAGAAAATCGGGATTAACGGATCACCCACCATCGTGGTTAAAGTGATCAATATTGTTAGTGATCGTCCGCCAATTACCATGTCTGAAGGCCACAATGAAGCTTCGCTGGTCGACAGTTTAATCGCTAACCTGAAAAGGGGCGGAAATGTATTGGAAAAGAAGGAAGGCGCAGCAAAAATTGATGCCGAGCGCCCTGAATTCCCTGAAAAAGACTTCAGAGAAGGTGCGAGAGGAATTATTACATGGGCCGAAATAACCAACGGAAGTGTCTCCCGACCTTCACTCGAATTGTTGACTCCAGCCAGAAATCTGGCCAATCAGCTAGGGAATAACACTCAGGTGCTGACACTAATCATAGGAAAAAATGTCCGTCATTTGGCCCAAACCCTGATTGAGCATGGTTCAGATGAAGTTATTATTGTTGAAGATGACAAGCTTGAAGAATACCTTGTGCTACCATTTTCTTCTATTTTCGAACAAGTCATTAAGGCCAGGATGCCGGAAATTGCTCTGTTTGCTGCAACCACTTCCGGCCGGGAATTAGCTCCCAGAATAGGCATGAAAACCGACAGTGGAGTCACGGCAGACTGTACCGGACTTGAAATCGGAGAGTATGTAGATAAAAAAGAAAAAGTGATTTATACGCCAATTCTTGAATCCAGACGGCCCACTTACGGAGAGAGTAAGCTGGCCACTATTCTTGGTTTTGTCTGTCCTCAAATATCAACAGCCCGGGCAGGAACTTTCGAAGTTCCTGAATGTGTTGCAGGCAGACAAGGAATTGTTTCCAGCTTCAAACCAAAATTACATGACAAGGATTTCGTTGTTGAAATTCTCAAAACCGTTAGAGGCGGAGGCGGATTACAAAATCTTTTCGAGGCAGACATTATTATTTCCGGGGGAAGAGGTACCACCACCGATGGTTTAGGTTTGATCAAAGCACTTGCCGAAGCATTGAAAAGTCAGGGAGTAAATGCTGAATGGTCTTGCAGCCGCCCGGTAGTCGACGAAGGTGTTGCTGAGTATGCACGGCAGGTGGGGCAAACAGGTAAAACTGTCCGGCCAAAAGTATATGTTGCGGTCGGTATTTCCGGTGCCATTCAGCACATTGCCGGGATGAAAGAAGCCGAAAAAATTATCGCCATCGACCACAATCCAAAAGCCAGCATCTTCCATCATGTCGACTTTGGTATCATTGGTGAATATCAGGACATTTTGCCTGAATTGATTGAACGGGTAAAAGCAGGATTTACCTTTGGTATTGAGTCTAAAAACATTGGCCAATAACCTTGACCTAATTATATAAATTACATGGGTAAATATGACGCTACTGCGTTAAACTGTGCTGTTAACTCGCAGCATGCCGAAACGGTGGAAGCAATTTTAAAGCGTGGTGCGAATGTTGGATGATGTCATGCATGGCGATGATGAAGCCGAACCTGTTGTTGCTTCTGCCAAATCTGTTTCAAAGTCGGTTCCCGGTAGTTTGGTGGGTACATAGAAAGGTTACCAGACCAACGATAAAACTATCATGGCGACTTTTGTCGTGAATAAAAACAATACCTATTCCTATGCTGCAAAAGGGAAAGTTGCCGGCAAAGATGTCGCCTTCGGTCACAAAGGGGAGATTGCTGCATTGACCACTCTGCGCCATTTACTGTGCCATCAAATCCATTATATTTGTAGTACATGGTCAATTAAGTTATGCGACGTTTTCTCAGCCTAATCTATCTTACGTTAATTCCTGTTTTGTCGGCATTTTGGGTCAATGCTCAGCCGAATAACATGTCTCTGAGATATCTTCGGACTGAAGAGGGTTTGTCGCAAAACGAAGTGACTTCAATTCTTCAGGATAACGAAGGTTTCATGTGGTTTGGCACACGTAGCGGTTTGAACCGTTACGATGGATACGAATTTCTTGTATTCGATCAGGTGCCGGGCGATAGCACCAGTTTGGTGAATACTTCAATTGAAAGAATATACAAAGACAGTAAAGGTATTATCTGGATTGGAACAAAATCCAACGGCATCAGCCGGTATAATCCTGTAACCGGGAAGCTTTTGAACATGCCTTTTAAAGGGCAATCCACACAAAATATACTACCTGATAAAAGGGTAATATCTTTTTGTGAAGACAGCGATGGAGCGATGTGGATTGGGACATGGAATGGAGGTTTGCTGAAGTACGATCCTGAAACAGGGTATGAAAAAACATATAAGCTTTCAGCGAACATCAATGTGATCATTAGATCATCCAACGGAATAGTCTGGGTTGGAACCAATGATGGTTTATTCGAGTATGATGCTGTCAGTGATTCATTTAAAATTCAGAACAGCCTGACTGACAACAATCAGATTCCGAGCATTATTGAAGATAGAAATCATCTGTTCCTTTGGATATTGCATAACAATAAGAGTACCTTGGTGAAGTTTGATTTAAGGACCAGATTATCTCAGACCTTCAGTTTAAATCCGACAGAAGAAAAGAAATTTGGTCAATTTAATGGCACTACTAAAATCATGCAGGACAACAATGGATTGCTCTGGATTGGGACCTGGGGCAATGGCCTTTTTCAGTTCAATCCTGAAAATTCGACATTTTCAAAAATTCCACTGTATCCTAATCCATTGTTTAAAAACATCAATGACTTTGATACCATTCTGGATATTTTTCAGGATAGAAATAATAATATTTGGATTGGTTCGAATGGAGTTGGCGTGTGTCTTCTGACAGAAAAATTGAAATTTACTACATTGGGATTGAGTAAAGATCAAACGCTTAACAATCGTATTATGAGCGTTCTGGAGGACAAGAAAGGCACTTTATGGGTAGGCACAAGAGGAAACGGACTCTTTTATTCGAATAATAAGATTGATTTTTATGATATCCCTTTAACGGCATTAAAAAATGTGGATCGGTTTAAAAATGTGCGGGCTATTTATGAAGATCGGGTAGGAAATATTTGGATTGGAACCAGTTATAATACAGGTATTATCCGTTACAACAAGGGAATCCCGGAGTTAATTGCCTGTTCAGATTTTTTTAATGACCGAAGATTTGATCCTATTATTAAAGCAGAAAGCTTTGTCGAAACCGACCAGTCATTGTACATAGGCACTCAACAGCGTGGCCTTTTCTTGCTTGAAAAGAAAGCCGGGTCATTTGGTGATATTATAAATTTTAAGGAGAAATACGGTGCCAGCGGGCAGTTGCAAAGCGAGCGGGTAAGCTATCTTCTGAAAGATACAAAAGAACGTATTTGGGTGGCAACATATGATGGGTTATGTATTTTTAATCCTGAAGATAAGACCTTTACTAATATTAACACCTATTTTGCTTTGTCTCAGAATTTTGATCCTAAAATTATATACTGTCTTCAAGAAAGTAGCGATAAAAGTATTTGGATCGGTACACCGACTGGCTTATATAATCTTGAGGAAAAAACAGGGAATACTGTTTTACATTATATTACAAAAGTGAATGGATTGTCTGGCAATCAGATTATGGGGATTGCCGAAGACAACTTAGAGAACCTTTGGATTAGCACAAATGCCGGTATTTCAAAATTTGAACTAAAAACGAAAAAGATCCACAATTTTACAACAATTGATGGTCTTGGAAGTACAACCTTTTCTGAAACTTCTTTTTGCAAGGGGAACAATAATACGCTATATTTTGGAGGCACTTTTGGTTTAAACGCGTTCAATCCGAACGAGATAGTAGAAAGCGATTACAAGAACAGCATCGTTTTTACGAATCTTAGTTTGTATAATCAGCGCGTTGAAATTGGAAATGCAACAGGCAATCCAGGCATTCTTAAAAAATCACTAAACAATACCACTGAATTTTCTCTGAATTATCAGCAGAAAAATTTTCAGATTGAATTTTCAGCCCTTGATTATAAAGCTTTCGGCAAAAATCAGTATGCTTATAAACTCGAAAATTTTGATAAAGACTGGAATAGTATAGGCACACAACATTTTATCAACTTCAATAATCTACCGCCTGGTGAATATACACTGAATATTAAGTCGTCAAGCAGTAATTATATTTGGAATGAGCAGCCCAGGAAGATTAAAATTATCATCAGCCCTCCATTTTGGCGAACCTGGTATGCTATAGTTTTTTATGTAATGTTGATAGTGGTAATAGTATCTATTATCAGATGGAATGCAGTAAAGCAGGTTCATATGGCCAAAAATCTCGAAATTGAAAAGATAAAGCATGAACAGGATCAGCGGATTAGCGAAATGAAATTTCAGTTTTTTACAAATATTTCTCATGAATTCAGAACACCTCTCACACTGATATTTGCACCATTAAAAGAATTATTGCAGAAAGCGCAGTCATATAAACTTCAGGATGAAGCCATTGAAAAAATTCAGGTAATATATAAAAACACAAACCAGTTGATGAAGCTGATAAATCAGTTACTTGATTTCAGAAAGGCGGAAACGGAAAGCCTGAAGTTGGTAGCCAGATATTTAAATATTGAAGATTTTATTAGAGAAGCTTGTTATCCATTTTTTGAATTGGCTAAAATCAAGGATATTACATTTCAGATCGAATCGACTTTGAGAGACAAGGATATCTGGTTTGATCGGGACAAAATGGAAATGATTATTAATAACCTGGTGTCGAATGCATTTAAATTCAATAAAACAGCAGGATTCGTTAGGATTACACTGGAAGAAAATGCAAATGAAGTGATTGTAAAAGTGACTGATAGCGGTAAGGGAATACCATCCTCAGCTATCGATCATATTTTTGAGCGCTTTTTTCAGGTTGACAATGGCGAAAACATTGGCAGTACTGGTATTGGACTGGCTTTGGTGAAATATCTGGTTTTGAGCCGCGCGTAGCCATGTTGAGTTTCTCAACCAAAGGTAGTGCCAAACACGAACTGGTGGATAAAGTAGTGGAAGCTACCCGCATT
>CAIRSO010000870.1 GCA_903881215.1 uncultured Bacteroidia bacterium | reverse complement strand
GGTAACATTATTTACATAGACATGTGCATTCGCAGAAACGGAAAAGGTAGGTGTTAGCATTGATAAATCAGCTTTTTTATTAACCCATATGTCGATACTGTGATTTGCAGCTACAATATTGGATGCAGCTACCTGATTTCCGGAAATATTGAATGCAATTAAATTTGCTTCTGAATTCCTGGAATCGACAATTAAACTATAATTACGGAAGGATCTTCCGTTTTCCGAAACCACCTTTGCCATCAACGGATGGGTGTAATCCAATGCTGTGAGCTGCGGACTGGTTTGTTGTATCCCATTTATAAAAACCAAACTTCCCGTCGAAGTCGTGTAAGTAGCTTTCAAGGCAGACAGAACTGTTCCTGGTGTCACTTTCTTGTAAAAATTGCTGCCATTTTTGATAAGTGCAATTTGTCCTGATAATCCGGGGTTAATGGCTGTTTCGAAAGTGAAAGCCATCAGGTCACAGGCGGAGTTCGTATCGAGTGTAACATTTGCATGAAAAGTTTGCACAATTCCTGTGTTAAAACCGATTCCTGCAACCGTGTAATCTACCGTGCCAGAAAAGTTATTCACTGTTTTTCCGCTTACTTGCGGAGTGTTGCCAACGGTTACTGTTGAATTCTGGTCAGCGGTGAAATTAGCCGTTAAGTTTGAAAGATTGGCACCAGCAGGCACAACCGAAGTAAATGTTTTGGTCGCTTCGTCGTAGGTTGTAGGTATTACTTCTCCTGCGAAAGCATAGCTATGCATCAATGGCATCTGATTGTTCCAGAATTTACCTTTCCCTAAACCCGACACATCGGCTCCGGAAATATAAGCTGTGTTGTCGTTTGCCGAATAATCGTAAAGGTAATTTCCGCTCCCCTCTTTAAACTTATAGTAAGCCTGCATTCCGGCCGTTCCGGCAGGGTAATCGGTCATCATGTTGGAGGCAATGGTAGCCTGTGTTAAGCAGGAATTCCAGATACGAACCTCATCAAGGCTTCCGGCTGTTCCGCGGGTTAAATCCAACCTGTTTCCCAGATATATATCAGCAGTTGAATTTGTTTTTGCTGCAGTAGGTATTCCTGATAAGAGTTCAGGCGTTTGCGCTACGCCATTGATATAAAAGGTATACCTGGTGCCGGTGGCATCTACTGTTAGAGCCAGGTGTTGCCATTGATGGATCTTAACTGCACCCGGATAATAATAGGTTAAGTTACTGTTGTCCTCAGTTGTGACAGAAAGGATATAACTATCAGTTGGGTAAACTATACTTCCAACAGTTGTCTGATAAAAGAGAATCACATTGGTTTTATCGAAAATGCGTCCAAAACCCAAAGGATCACGGAGATTTACCCAACACTCAACAGTGTAGTTTTTCATTAAATCAACAGCTGCGAGGGCAGGTACGGTAACCAGTGCAGTGGTACCATTAAAGGTTCCAATCACATTTAATACAGAACCGGCCGGAGTATCCACGGTATAAGTCGAATGATCGTTTGCAGGATTTGCATCGCCGGCCACCTTCGCAGAAACATCAATATGGTAGCTATGATCTGGTCTGGATAAATCAGCTTTGTTTGTGAAGGTATAGGATATTGTCTCATCAGCATTCATTGTAACCGGATAATTCTCAACAACCTGAGGGCCTCCATCAATGGTGTAAGCCATTGCAATTGAACCGGTAAAAGTTTCATCTCCATAATTTTTTACAGATGCAGTGATAAAGGAATTGGCGCCAGCCAATCGTTTTGGGTAAATGGTTGAAATTTCTTCAACACCTATATCTTTTATTGAATTTTTCTTTGAAGTACTTATAATTTTGGCAGTTACTGAATTATTTGCATCAAAAGCATCCCCTGGAACAAGGATCCATGCTTTCAAAGCATAAGTTCCGGGTACTGACAAATCAGCCTTGGTTTTGAAGGAGTAGCTTTTTGCCGGAGCCCTGGACACAATGGTATCAACCTGTTCGTGAACAGGAGTGTTGTTGTCTACCTGATAATATACATCCGCTTTAGCCAGATCATGAATACCCGGATTCGAGACTGTAACTGTCACCGTTTCGGCGACAGTTTTTATGCCACTGTTTGCAGGAGCGGTTATCTCTGTCAGAGCTGCATCGATCATTTTATCCACGCATTCGATGGTTGCAATAAAACCTTTATAATTCAATCCATTATCCGAAGTAAACCGTAGATATAATTCACCACCCAAAACTAGTGATGTGAACGATGAGGGCAATATACTTCCGGAGAATTTTCCCAACAGATTGGCCGCGATAGGGGATGTTCCGCTGTAGACATAGAGAAAATCACTTTCTTGTTCAGTTTCAAATTCTGTAAAAGTGATTTTAATGTTTTTATCCGGAGAACCGGGATTTAAAGTTATATTAAAGTCCAGGGAATCTTTATAATTAACATATCTTCCTCCCGGATCGACCAAAACAGCCGAACACGTTGTGACAGTCCCGCTGGTTATTCCCATAATAATATCGGTTCCGTTGTTGACTTTTGTTATGGTCTGAGTGTTGTTCTCCGGCACCGGGTCGTTTGGCCTTTTAACCGATGCGCTTACAGTATAGAATCCAGCCTTTGAAAAATCAGCTTTTGTCGTAAATAGGTAAGTAACTTCTGCCATCTGTTCTATTGGACCTGGAACTGATTCACTAACCATGGTGCCCCCGTTTATAGAATAGGATACCGGAATATTGACAACCCTGGAGCCGGAAAGGTTTTTTATTTTGACAGAAATCGTTACTGCATTTGTCATCCCGCTGCTTACGCTTAAAGAGGTCATGGCCATATCCTCCGCAACTTCACCTATTTCAATGTTATCGATGGCTACAAAATCTCCCTTATCCTTCGTATAATCACTATAATCATCATAATTATCGTTGTCTTTATGGACGGTGTATCCTGTTTTACATACTGCTTCAAAATCAATAGATAAGGATGGAAGGCCCGCATACGCTGAAAGGTCATAATAGACGGATTTGTAACTTGACTGATTTGTGTTGCCGTAAATTCGCGTTCCTTCCATACTGGTGAGGTAATTCCCATTGACCTTCACCCTGAAATAAGATGTGCCTGCTGATGTACGGTATTTCTGCCTGTAATCAAATTTTAGCCTAAAATACTTTCCGGCCATCTGGGTAGCGTCAATGTTGCCAATAGATGCCTTAACAACATAGGTTGGGTTTTTGGCAAAACATGTTGTATCAGTACTCGCTACCCAGTCAGTTGTTGCACCCGAGGTTCCCTCCAAACGAATTCCGTATTGCTGAGCATTAGTGATATACCTTACATTTGCTAGTCCTTTATCAGCTGTAAAGCAAAAATTGGCAGAACTCTGGCTATCGAACTTTTCACGATAGGGTAAAGATGCCACAGGAGCTGAAGCTTCCAGGGTTACAGCAAGGGAGCGCTGACTAATAGCTCCTGTTGTAAGGTCTATTGCCCGAATGCAATACAAGTTGTTTTTATCCGGTACAATTCCGACAATGTTGTAGTTGGTGGATGTAGCATCTGCCAGATGCTTGAAAAGCTGACCGTCCAATTTAAGTATTTCGTACCTGGCATTGGCAACGGCATCCCACTGTATGGTATATGGACCTGCCACACCGCATTGCACTGAGGGAACTTTTACATTTTGCGGAACCGGCATAACGTGAAAGGATCCCTTGTCGACATTGAGACGTAAACCATTTGAAATGCGCAACTTACCTGCAGAAGTAGTGCCGGTTGGAATAGTCCAAAGGTAGCTTTTGCTGGATAAGTCAATGTTTGAAGCAACAACGGAATAGTTAACGCCATTGTCGGTTGAGTATTCCAGCGTAAACGGATTAGTGTACCCTTCACAATCCCATCGGACAACAACCTGGCTACCGGGAGCTAAAAATTCGCCTCCGATGGGATAGGTAAGTCTAAGGTCTGGCATCACAATGTCATAAACTACTGCAAACTCCTGAACCCCCTCCGGAACCTGATATCCGGCCACATTGATCTGGTAGCTCCCTGCTGTTGGATTCGGGAGGGTTACCTGTTCCAGGTTATTTAGTACATCAATTCCTCTGACCGCATTTGCGGAAGGATCTGCCGGATCTAAAATCCACGGTAACGTTTTTACTCCGTCGTGCGTCACACTTAAATCTAAATTATTAATCAGAACTCTGGAAGAACCCACAGTACCAGCAGGATCGGTCCAGGATAACATAATTTTTAAAGCAACTGCTCCGGCAGGAACTGTTATATTTTGTGAATAATTGGTTCCATGGCTTACCTTATTGATAAAGTAATTATTTTGTTCCATTGCCTCAATCGCCCTTAAACCATTGATTTCGCCATAACCGTATTTGAAATCAGGACCCGGATTCCCGAGATCATGAGAAGTATTGCAAGCCAACCCCCTCATCAGTGCAGAAATAGGTTGTGCCCCTCCATGGGTTTCTTTGTAACGCTGGAAAACCAAAGCCATGGTTCCGGCTATACCTGGCGTGGCCATTGAGGTTCCGCTCATTAATCCGTATTGGTTGTTAAAGAGGTTCGAATAAACACTTACACCATCACCGCTGATATTTGGAATTAAGCGGCCATCCCTGGAAGGACCAAAGCTGCTGAAATCACTCATATTCTCCATTTGGTCAATAGCCGCACATATCAATGAGTTTTTGAGGCTTGTGGAGATCGTATAATATCCACCAATGCTATCGCAGACGGATTGTTCGTTTCCTGCAGCAAATGCATACAGGAAGTAAGGATACAAAAAGGCCAATTGGTCATCATTGTGGTCGTAAGAATCGTAAACTAATTTAGACGGACAAGTATTTAAACTAGGTCCCCAAGAGTTTGAGGTAATTTCAATTCCATCGTTATCCAATGATAAATGCCTCTCTTCCGCCACAGTCAGTCCATTCGACTGCATGCTAAAATTCCACGAATAGACCGTAGCCTCAGGAGCCATTCCTAAAGCTTTAGGATCGAGCAGACCGGCACTTATTAGCGTCCCGCAGGTATGGGTTCCATGATTGGTATAATGCATTTCAGATTCCCGGTTGAAAACCCTGTCATTAAAATCCCGGTGATATTCGACATCAGCATCCCAAAGGCCAATTTTAACTCCTTTGCCGGTTAAGCCAAAACCCAGGCCGGGGATAGTGGAGTTTAAAACATTTGCCCTATGCAATGATCTGCCATGATCATTCTTAAGTACTTTTGGAGGTGAAGCCATCTCAATATTCTGTACCCAATCCATCGATGCCAGTTGATAAATATCTGATCTTTTAACGGAGGCCGTAAACTGGTTGAAAATCCTCATCATTTTAAAGTGTGAAGTTTTCAGTTTAGAAACATCGGCGATCACTACGGCATCATCAATGTCCTTAAAAAATGAAACCACCACTTTTACCATGTTTTCACCTTCCATGGCATAGTCAGGAATATTGCCACTGGCTAGCTCCGCATTCATTTTATACTCCGGCAGAATGTCCATCAATGACCTTAGATTCAATGAGGCACTTTTATCGATACTATAAAACCCGGAAGTAACGGAAACAAAATAGGCATTGCCCTGAACATAGTTTAACAAGGTTATGCCATGAGATTGAAGTTGTTGCTGTTCCTCTAGGGTCGGAATGGATGTAAACTGCAAAATGAAATGGTTGGCCTGCGAAAGAGGGTTGGCTAAACGTGCGGATTTCAGCACCTTTCTTACATCATGAAAATCGGCAGCTGGAGTTATACTTTTCTCATTCAGTGTTATTGTGTATTGATTTGGATCAAGCCTCTGAGCCCAACTTAAATTGGCAAGCAGTACCAAAAGCAATAAGAGATAAAATGTCCTCATGATTTATTTTAAATTATTAACAACTAACAAAGAGTGATACTTTAAAGTTTAACAAAGTAAATAAAAGTGCTGCATGAGGAGTTTGGAAATATTTGGATTTGGCCAAAACATTTAATACTCTTGCATTACATAATATATGCCAGTTGGGTTATTTAGAATTTTCGAATGGGAAAAGCAATAGTATTTTGTCGGTGCGGAGGTGATCGGATTGTTCCGGAGCGACTGCAGCAGATAGAAAATCATCTCAAAGAGTCGGCCGCTGAAGTGGTGGTCTTGTCAGATTTATGCATGCTTTCCGTCTTGGGAAAGGAAAAACTCCAAACGGTTTTCCGGGAAGGAAATGAAAATCTTATCATTGGATGTTATGAAAGGTCCATGAAACTTCTTCTGGAAAAAGGAAACATCGCTGATGAGAACAAACCTTTTCAGTATTTGAATTTCCTGGAGTTAAGTAATGAAGAGATTGCCCATAAGGTGGCTTCTTTTTGCGAAAAAAGCCTGCAGCCGAATTCTTTCAATGTGATTAGTCAATCGACGGAGTGGAAATCCTGGTTTCCGGTCATTGACAATACGAGATGTAGCTCCTGCGGACAATGCCACGATTTCTGCCTCTTCGGCGTGTATGAAAAAAACGATGGAAAGGTGCTGGTTGTCAATCCGCAGTCATGCAAAAACAATTGTCCGGCATGTGCGAGAATCTGTCCGCAAACTGCCATCATATTTCCTAAATATCAGCACGATGGTGGCATAGGTGGAGCAGAAATCGTCGATGAGGAAGCTGAGTACAAAAGGCAGTCGGCCGATGTCAAAACAATATTAGCCGGAGATATCTATCAGGCTTTGGAACAAAGAAAAAATAGACGCCAGTCAATTATCCGGAACGAAGCCATGCGAAAAGCCATTGAAGATCGCGACAAAGCCCTGAATATTATCAAACTCCCGTAACGATTCCGTATTATCTTTAGCGATTCATTTAAAACATTTTTTCCATGTCTCTACTCGCCAATTTTCTTCATACCGACCGCCGTTGCCTCACCAAATTCATGACGAATATGGTCTGGAAGGGTTTTCTGGGATTCAGAAAATTCAAGAAGCGGCGGGAGCGTGGCGAGCTGTTTCCTGCATTTCAGTTTATTTCGGTCACCAATGATTGCAATCTGAGATGCCAGGGCTGCTGGGTAACATCTGACGGTAAGAAAGAGCACCTGGACATTGAAAAAATCCATCAGATCATTGAAGAGAGCAAGAAGCAAGGATCCTATTTTTTTGGTATACTTGGCGGAGAACCATTGATATACAAACAGTTGTATGATATTTTTGAAAAGCATCAGGATTGTTATTTCCAACTCTTTTCGAATGGAACGCTCTTTACCCAAACTGTGGCGCAAAGACTAAGGAAACTCGCCAATGTGACCCCACTGTTTAGTTTGGAAGGCGATGAACAGGTTGCCGATATCCGCAGAGGCGGAAACAACATCTATTCCAGAACACTCAAAGCCATTACCAACTCCGTCGAAAACAGACTGATCACAGGAGTCGCCATCAGCGTATGCAAATCGAACATCGATATGGCGCTTTCCGAAGAATTTATCCGGATGCTTCACGAAATGGGCGTCCTCTATGTCTGGTATTATATCTACCGGCCGGTAGGGGAGAGTCCCAATTATCAACTCGCGCTGAGTCAGGATGAAATTTTCAGGCTCAGGAATTTTCTGGTCGACGGACGAATGAAATACCCAATCGTTTTAATCGATTCTTACTGGCGTGCTGATGGCGAACCTTTCTGCCCTGCGGCGGAAGGCCTAAGCCATCATATCAATGCATCCGGGAATATTGAACCTTGTCCGGTGATACAACTTGCTGCTGAAAATGTGGCAGACGGAAAGTTGAAAGATATTTACGAAAACTCAGAATTTTTGAGCGATTTCAGGAGCACCATCCTTCAAAAAACAAAAGGGTGCGTCCTGATGGAAGATCCTGTCTGGCTGAAGGATTTCTCAGAGAAGCACAACGCCTTAAATACTTCCCAAAGAGCCGAAATGCTCAGGGATTTTGAAAATGCACCAATCGTACCAAGCCATGGTTCATGTCCAAATATTCCTGAAAAAAGCAGGATGTACAGGATGGCCAAGAAGATGGCATTTTTTGGAATGGGGGCTTATGGGTGAGGAAAGGACTGGGGGACTAGGTGACGGGGAGACTGGGGGACTGGGGGACTGGGGGACTGG
>CAIRSO010000869.1 GCA_903881215.1 uncultured Bacteroidia bacterium | reverse complement strand
AGGAAGGACAAACCAGCATGGATTGTGCCCTGACCTTCACGAATCGTGTGCTAAGTCCCGGAGTTTCAAAAACAACCGGGACCGAGGTAATCCGATTCCTGGTGTTTGCTTTCTCAGGCACGGCGACTGCCAGCTCCTGATATTTTTTCCCATCCTCCGATATAGAAACGGTCACTTCATCCGGTAAAAAGACCCAGCTGATTTCATCTGTCAGAAAGTTCATACTGATTTTATGAATATCTTCTTTCTCAGGAAGTTCTACAATGACTTCAAAATGCTCCCCCTGAAAACCAAGCCAGTTATACCGGAAATGCAAGCCTCCGAACCTTCTGTCATTCAGAGCAGTAACACCGCCGACCTCGTAAACAGGACTTGAAGGAGTCAGCAAACTAACCTTAGCTTTATCTAACAGATTATCAGCGGTTTGCAACTCAGATTTCCGAAGCACGTATTCCTTATATTCGTCCAGACTATATGCCTTTTCATTTACATGCACAATACCGGTTGCACGAGCCAGTTCCAGCAACCTGTCCAGCTTTTGAAGCATACCAGCACTTATCATCTTCGCTCCATCCTTTTGCTCTACAAAACTGACATTCCCCAGGCGATTGTTAATGGCAAGATCCACATAGGCGTAATCAGGTGAAACGCGGGTTTTCCAAACATGCCTCAAATAAAACGAATCTGCAGCTGCCAGCAGTTCAGCACTATCCAGCAATTGCATGTAGCGCTCCATTTTTTCAGGTTTGAGAAAACTATTCGCATAGAGAACCGGAAAGCCATAAATATCCAGAAAGATGCTGTCTTTTACCAGATTCATTTCATCTTTTACAAGCTTATAATATGCTGAAACTGGCCTTGCTGCCGGCCCATAATAAGCATTGAAGAACTTTTCCTGCAGGGAATCAACCGAGGCATGGCAATTCCAGCTCAGTTCAGCAATCAAGTAGAATTTCCACTCCTCAAAATCTGACCAGTTACTTCCGGAACCTTGCTCAAACAAAAGGTATCGATGTAGCTTGATTTATTTGCGCCGGTGAAGAGGTTATAAAGCCTCCACAGATCAATGCTCCCATTTTCATCCCTGCTAAACGCTTTGTCTTGATAATACTCGCCTGCCACCATACTGACCTGTGTATCTGAAAGTGGAAACTGCTGAAGTTCCTTTTTAATCCCAATAGGAAGGTGTTGAAACATTCTGGCTTTCCCCAGTAAATGAGCAAACTGACTTTCTGTCAAACTGTAATTGCCAAAGCTTTGCAAAGTTTGCATCTGCCTGTAGGGTTCAAACGTGCTGATCAGGTTGTAGATTTCGATAGCCAGTTCGTGCAATGTCCTTACCCTGATTTCCTTAAAAGCACCATCTGTAAAAATGCACAGGTTACAACAGACCGTATTTTTGAACCCTATGAAAATCTTAAACTTTTCTTCTGATTTTCGATTGTACAGGTTCTCGTGGTTATAAGCTCTTACTCCTCCAATGGTCAGGGTTAAGCTGTTTCCGCTGATGGTTTCAGTGATTCCAGGCAGTTCAATTACAAACGCCATTCTTTCCCAAAACAGGGTCTTTTCGCTCTCTTTCAGCTCCTTGGCAGGCTTACCCATTGCCTCAGGAATCCTGCCTTTAATGGGGTGAGAAACGCGAATGGAGGGCTGTAATAATCGTTCTCCTTTGAAAAATCTTCCAGCCACATCGTTGGTAATTTCCACAAACTCCGTATGGGAAATTGTGCTTTCATTGTCTTTTGAAAATACGGGGATTATGCAGCCGGTCTTTAAATCGACAGGACTAACACCAATGGTGTTGGCATAGATAAACTGCTCCCTTGAGATATCAGAAGGAGGAAGTTCAAAATCTTCCACGACAGCATTTTCAACAATTGCATCTTCAATCGATGCATCAACAGGTATTTGGGCTGTTGCATTAATATAGCTTTTAGTTACTACATTCAATTCCATAATTTTTATTTTAGGGGTTAATGCGTTCAACAATAGGATTTTCAAGAATATTTTTCCTTTGGATAGCCAATGGTTCAATGGCTGTACGATAATCAGGATATTGCCTGATGATATTTCTCAGTTCTTCAACGGTTGAAGCCTGGTTAATCATCTCTTTCACTGCTTCCAGAGACTTACCTGATTTGCACCAGTTCAAAATAATCTGGCCTGTTTCAGCTGAAATTTGGAAAGACGGCTTATCCATGAATAAACCTGTACGGTCTTTAGTTGAAGTGGCCTGATGTTTAATATCGAGTTCAAACACGAGGGTAAATTCATAGTCCAGACCTTCTCTGGTTACTCCTTTTAATCCGATCTTTTCTGGAACCATCTTACCATTTTTGTCTGATAGAACGTAGTCTTGTTTTGACCGAATTGTGGCAATCACATGACAATTGGATTGCAATATTCTCTGCAGAAAGGAATTATGTCTCGGGGTCACCTTTGCCCAGTTCGTAAATGAATTACCCATCATGGCGCCATGTATATCAAGTATTCCGCCAACACCCTCCCACTCATGACTGATTGAATCGATAATAATGGCTTCCATTCCAGCTTTCTCACAAATATCAATGGCTTCCATATACCTCTCAGGAGAATATGGCCTTTCAAGATCCAAGACCTGATATGGTCCCAAATGGGCATAGAGATCAGCTGAATGATTTTCAGTATCTATGACCGCAATCTTTGACCAATAGCCAATCATTCCAAAGGCCAATAACAATGCGGAATATGTTTTACCCCCTCCGCTTGGAGATTGTAAGCCCAGCTTTATTTTTGCTTGCTTACGTTCTGCTTGCTGTAAATTCATGAAATAAGTTTTTAATTGATTTAATTAATTCTGTATATATCATAATATCAAAGAATTAATATGGATTTAATCAACTTGATTAACACATATAATTGATTTGATTAGAGCTAAAACAACGAAAGAGCATCCCTTGGACACTCTTTCATCAATTGTTTGCTTTCAGCGCTCTATCCAACAAAGACTCTCTTCTTTGGATTTGGTTCAGCAAAAGCCACTTCAGGTTCACCTTCGAAAATTGCTTCTTCGATAGTAGCACCATCAGGTAAATAAACCCAGCGATAGTCAAGCTGCATCACTTCACCTGTGTCCTTTACAACAAATGAATAGGGTTCGCAGGTCTTCTTTTGGACTGAGCCAGCCACTTTCTCACCGATCATGCTCTTTGCAATCTCCACATCAAACGTTGAAGGAATGCTGCATTTCTTGAGTGTAGCGTAAAAATTACCTGTCTGTTTTGATTGGACCATGTTAAGTCCGCCTTGCAGGATAAGGACATTAAATTCTCTGCCATCTTTGGAAGTCCGTGTGGCAAAATCTGTTACTGTTACCATAACTTTAATTTTTAAATTGTTAATAAAGTGATTTGAGATCGGGAGGTGTCCCGAATTCTCAGAGCATGCGGGGGGTTTGGAGAGGGAGTCTGCTACCTTCTCGTTCACACAAAGGGATTTTCAGAATATGATCCTGCTGTGAATTATTCTTTCTAAATGAAAATATTACCGGGGGGGATGGATCAAACTTTTAATTGCAGCCGGGAGTCTATTCCAATGACTTAAAAATTCCTCAAAAAAATGAAAACAAAAAAAAGAAGCTTTTTAGGGCTTCTTTCCGGATAGCGAGGTGACTGGGCAATATTCTGAATTTCTTCTAGTGATCTTTTTTGCATTTGAAAATGCAAATCTGTTTAAGAATTAATGTCGAGAAAACCGATATTTTAGCTAAGGCTTCCATTTTCCCTTTGTCTTATTCCTTTCTCAACCACCCTAAATTCCGGT
>CAIRSO010000868.1 GCA_903881215.1 uncultured Bacteroidia bacterium | reverse complement strand
GTAGAAGTATAAAGAAAATTATTCTTAGCAGGCCGGCTGTTGAAGCTGGTGAAAACCTTGGTTTTTTACCAGGTGATCTGAAAGAAAAAATTGATCCATATCTGCAGCCTTTGTATGATGCTTTGCTTGATATGATTCCGGCCAAAAAGCTGGAGGAATATTTGAAAGATGGAATCATTCAGATTGCACCTCTTGCATTTATGCGCGGGCGAACTTTGAGCAATGCTTTCGTCATTCTTGATGAGGCCCAAAATACCACAGTTCCTCAGTTGAAAATGTTTCTTACAAGGATGGGACTTAACACCAAATACGTCATTACAGGGGATATAACTCAGATTGATTTACCAAGACACCAGAAATCTGGGTTGATCTTTGCATTACAAATTCTAAAAGGAATTGAAGGAATTGCGACCGTGTATTTTGATCACACCGATATTATCCGGCACAAACTGGTTAAGGATATTGTGTTGGCTTATGATCGGTACGAGGAGAAGAGGGAGGAAGAGAGGAATTGACTGGGAGACTGGGGGACTGGGAGACTGGGAGACTGGGAGACAGGGAGACGGGGAGACAGGGAGACGGGGAGACAGGGAGACTTGGAGGAAAGACTGGGGGACTAGGAGACTGGGGGACTAGGAGACTGGGAGACGGGGAGACTTGGAGACAGGGAGACTGGGAGACTGGGAGACTTGGAGACAGGGAGACAGGGAGACAGGGAGACAGGGAGACAGGGAGACAGGGAGACAGGGAGACAGGGAGACTTGGAGACAGGGAGACTGGGAGACTGGGAGAGTGGTTGAAAAAGGGATACGAGAAGAGAGAGACGGGAAGAGAGAGACGGGAATAGAGTAACTTGATAAAGGGAACGGATATACTTGTATTGCGGAACGGAATAAATCGAAAAAGGGAACGGAGAAACGGGATGGATATCTTAATAACTCCGGAGGAGTGGCCTGTTTGTAGAAAAAATAATGGATAGAAAAACTGTCCGCGATCTAATTTTTAATACGGCATCTTACTAAATTCGGACGGAAGGAACAGAATATCTGAAGAAGCCAACACAAAAAGAATAGCAAAAAAATCTGTATGAAAACGACTCGCAGAACATTTATAGGCGCAACGACAATGGCAGCAGGTGCAGGAATATTAACCTCATTTACAAAAGACGGAAAAACTCTTCCCCGATATAAAGCTTCGGGTAATGGGTTGAAATTATCTTTCAGACCTTATGAGCTGCAGCTTAAGCATGTGTTTACCATCGCCTCCAATTCCAGAACCACCACAGCGGTGATGCTAACGGAAATCGAATGGGAGGGAGTGATTGGTTATGGTGAAGCATCCATGCCTCCTTATCTGGGTGAATCGCACCAGACTGCCACCAAGTTTCTCTCATCCTTAAACTTGTCGCAATTCAAGGATCCCTTCAGAATGGAGGAAATTCTTGATTATGTAGATGCAGCACTACCCGGGAATTGTGCGGCAAAAGCATCTGTAGACATTGCCTTACATGATCTTGTTGGCAAATTGCTGAACCAGCCATGGTATAGGATTTGGGGCTACTCTGCAGAGACAACCCCACTAACAACTTTTACAATTGGCATAGATAAGAGTGCAGAAGTGATTGCCAAAACAAAAGAAGCTTCCGCCTTTAAAATATTGAAAATCAAAATTGGTGGCGGCAACGATGAGGAGATGATAAAGAGCGTTCGCTCTGTCACCAATGTGCCACTTTGCGTAGATGTCAATCAAGGTTGGAAAGATCGCCAGGAAGCTCTTGACAAGGTTCACTGGCTCAAGGAGCAAGGAATAGTTTTCATTGAGCAGCCAATGGATAAACACAATTTTGATGATACCGCCTGGCTTACACAAAACAGTCCGCTGCCCATCATTGCCGATGAAGCCATGCAAAGGGTTGGTGATCTTGAAAGATTGCACGGCGTTTATTCGGGAGTGAACTGCAAATTGATGAAATGCACCGGCATGCGGGAAGCCCATAAGATTATTGAGATGGCACGAAGTTTAAAAATGAAGACACTTATGGGTTGCATGACAGAAACATCCTGCGGAATCAGCGCAGCCTCCCAGCTGTCTCCTATTGTCGATTGGGCAGATCTTGATGGGAATTTATTAATCTCCAACGATATCTTCGAGGGGATGAAAGTAATTGATGGCAAAGTAACATTGAGTGATTTGCCTGGCATTGGGATGCGCAAGAAAGTCTGACTATTACAAGCCAAAAACAATATTTAAGTTATCCTTTTATAACAATTTAAAATTTCAATTTGAACTATTTATCATGAAAAAAACGGTAGCATTTATCTTCATTTTGTGTCTTGTCGTACAACTTGCGATGGCACAAAAAAGAACGGTGACTGGAGTGGTCCGAGACAACGTGACCAATGAACTACTTCCGGGAGTTTCAGTTCTTGAAAAAGGAACAACAAACGGGAAAGTGACCAATATAGACGGGAAATTTGAGCTCTCGGTCAATAGTGGGGCTGTATTGGTATTTTCATTTATTGGGATGAAGCCGGTTGAGTACAAAGTTGGTGCTTCATCCAACATTAAAATTGCACTCGAACCTGACAACCAGCAAGTCGATGAGGTTGTTGTGACGGCTATGGGCATCAAGAAAGAGAAAAAAGCCCTGGGATACTCGGTCCAGGACATAAAAAGTGAGGAGATTCTCCGGAACAAGAGCTCTAACCTTGTTAATTCACTCAGCGGCAAGATTGCCGGAGTTAGCGTCATTCAAAGTAACGGCTCTGCCGGAGGCGGTTCTCAAATCGTTGTTCGTGGTGGAACATCTCTTGAACGTGATAATCAACCTCTATTTGTAGTGGATGGTGTTATTTACGATAACTCTACTCCTATTGGCGGGAACAGCGGATTTGATGGTGCAACCAGAAACTCGACTACTTTCGGGAACCGTGTCATGGACATTAACCCTGAAGATATTGAAAATATGTCTGTTTTGAAGGGCCCTGCCGCTACAGCACTTTATGGATCAAGGGCTGCTGCAGGTGTTATCCTCATCACAACTAAAAAAGGTCAGGAAGGTTCTATCAAAGTTAGCTTTGCTTCCAAAATGTCTGCCAACTGGGTGAACAGATTTCCAGATCAACAGGGAAAATATAAAAGAGGCTACTATAATACTGCCGGAATCTTCAGCGATTACACAACTCAATCGTGGGGAGATCAATTTAAGTCAGGGGAGACAGTTTACAACAATATCGAAGATTTTTTCCAAAAAGGTTCGATCGTTGACAACAGTGTGAACATCTCAGGTGGCAATAAAAATGGAACATTCTTTCTATCAGCTTCAAGATATGATCAAACTGGTATTATTCCTGCTACCGGATTTGATAAAACCACTTTCCGTTTTAATGCTGATCAAAAATATGGCAAACTAACAGTAGGTGCCAATGTGGCTTATTCAAATGCAAATACCGATAAAACCTTAACCAGTGCAGGCTTGTACAATGGTGGAGGTAATGGTGCCATGACAGCTGTTTATGGCTATGCCAGAAGTGAAAATATGAAAAAATATCTCAATGATAATGGCACCAAATACCGCATGTTCGAGGGACTTCAGCCTCTTTCCTCCGATGTGGAAAATCCTTACTGGATTGTAAACAAAAACACACTTGGAGATCAAACCAACCGTTTTACCGGAACAACTTACGCCAATTTTGATGTAGCCAAATGGTTTAACATCAGCTATCGCCTGGGATATGATAGTTATGTAAAAAAGGACAATACCTTCATTGCTCCCGGGGGTGCAGTATTGGAAACTTACCAGAAAGGGCGTTTGTCTGAAAGTGATCTTACCTATGGTTATTTATCCTCCAACCTCTTGCTGACTTTTAACAAGAAGATTCGTGATTTCGATTTGAACTTACTTATTGGACAATCCATTGAGGATACCAAAACTGAAGTTCAGAGAAGAACCGGATATACCTTCATCACGGAAGG
This sequence comes from uncultured Bacteroidia bacterium, assembly GCA_903881215.1. GTDB lineage: Bacteria > Bacteroidota > Bacteroidia > Bacteroidales > Prolixibacteraceae > CAINVV01. The sequence goes on along the minus strand of CAIRSO010000868.1, from coordinate 3,609 downwards.
CATTTATAGTTTTGAAAATATCAAAACTACAGATAAAACCTTTCAAGCAGGTCACTCCCGCAAAAGACTCATGGGTGTTTTCAGCGAATTCCGTGCTTCATACAAAAACATTGCCTATTTAACAGCCACAGGTCGTAACGACTGGACTTCAACCTTGCCCGATGGAAACAACTCATATTTCTACCCTTCGGTAAGTGGTAGCATGGTTTTCACAGAATTATTGCCAAAAAGCAGCATTCTTTCATTTGGAAAAGTACGTGCTTCATGGGCTTTGGTTGGAAAAGATACTGACCCCTATGCCACATCAACCATTCTTTGGGCTCCAAGGGATTTTCTTGGTGGGATTGGTGTTGGAAACAACTGGACCCGTGGTAATATCTACCTGAAACCAGAGCGCACTGAATCAGTCGAAGCAGGTCTGGAAATGCGTTTCTTAAATGGTCGCATAGGATTTGACTACACCTTTTATACCAATAACAGCTACGACCAAATTGTAACTCCCCGCTTAAGTCAGACAACCGGATATATCCTTCTGTCAACCAATGTGGGTAGTGTCTTAAACAAAGGAATGGAGCTTTCACTTAATGCCATTCCTGTTCAAACCAAGAATTTTAAATGGGACATATCATTGAATGTTTCAGGAAACCGTGGTAGAGTAGAAAAACTACTCACAGGTCAGGAAGTGTTATATGTAACAGATGTTCAAGTTGGGAACGCGAAAGCGGCCTCCTTTAACAATGGCAAATTCATGGGAATTTCAGGCTCAATATGGACACGTGATGCAGCTACAGGAAGTTTGGTTCTGGACTGGAATACAGGTATGCCTACCAGTAATAACCTGACTACTAATTTTGTTGGTGACCGCGAATCAACTTTCTCAGGTGGTTTAAATAATAACTTGAAATGGAAGAACTGGATGTTTTCAATTTTGTTTGACATTCGTCTTGGCGGGGATATCTTCAACGGCACCGATTACTACATGACTCTGGCTGGTATGAGTGAACGTTCACTGGATCGTGAATCATTAACACTGGCCGGTGTGGCAAAAAATCCTGTCACAGGCGCGCTTGAACCCAAAACCTTTACTTATGAAGCGGGTAAAAGCTACAATATCACAACTTCCACCGGTGCTGTACAACAACGTTATGGCAATGATATCATCCGCAATTATTGGGGGACCTATTATCCGCTGGAGACAGCCAACTTTATCACCACAACCAATTGGATTCGCATGCGCTCGGTTTCACTAACTTACAACCTGCCACGCGAAATAATTAACCGTCAGAAAATCTTAAAAGATATGTCAATTACGCTGGCCGGGAATAACCTGTTGTTATTGACAAATTACAAAGGAATGGATCCTGAAACCAGTGTAGCGGGGTCAGGAGTCGTTGGATCCAGTTCTGCGGGTATTGATTATTGCGGTGTTCCTGCAACTGCCGGCGTATCTGTCGGACTAAACATTACCTTCTAATCAAATTTAAAAAGGAATATAAAAATGAAAAAGTTAGTACGATATAGTTTAACCTTATTGCTTGCATTCAGTTTCAATTCATGCACAAAATGGATTGACGTGAATGTAAATCCGGATTATCCCACCAATGTGGTTGCCTCAGTGTCATCCAGACTTCCATGGATTCAACATCACTATAATTATGCATATGGGGTAGCCAGTACAAGATCCGCTCTTATTACAGGAACCATTACTTCTACAACGTTTACAGGAACGAATGGCATACTTCCGGCCTGGAATCCTACCAATGCTGTTTCAACAACTCCTTACCAGCACTGGTTTGTAGGTTCAGCATCCAATTTGAACGATATGATGACCAAGGCAGAAGCAGAACAAGCCTGGCATTATCTCGGAGCAGCCCATACCCTTAGAGCCATGGGTTTCATGCTGATGCTTGATTGGTACGGTGAGATACCTTACACAGAATCCCTATCATCAATCCTTAATCCGGTGTACAGCAATGGCCAAACAATTTTCGAAGGCTGTATTGTTGATTTGGATAAAGCATTGGAGTATTTTCAGAAAACTCAACCTGCAGGAGCTACTCCATTGTCCAAGGGAGATAACTGGAATGGTGGAGATGTGCAGAAATGGATCAAATTAATTAATGGGTTAAAAGCCAGATGGCTCAACAATCTTTCCAAAAAAGCTACTTACAATCCAGCAGACATTTTAGCGGCCATAGCAAAAGGGCCTCAAAATACTGCAGAAAGCACCATTATTCAGCATGTCAATGATCCGGCTGATGTGGTTGGAGACGTACTTGTGGGTGACCCGCTTAAGACTGCTTACATTTTTGACTCAGCAGCATGGAGTGATTGGGCCAGGTTCACCAAATGGTACACCGACCTGCTTGAAAACGCCTACACAGGCGGCTCAGGAATCATTGACCCACGTGCCGACAAAATGTTACCCTCTGCCCAGCATTGGGAGAATAAATTGAATTCTTCCACAAATACATACGTTTTGACGCCAGTATTCATTCGAACCAAAGGCGTTGATGTCATTAAAACCAACATCCGCCTGAACAAGGGTCCGATGTTAAGTAATTACTCTGCCACCACAAAGAAATGGTCTGTAACAAGTACTGATCCCAACAGAAAAGGTGACAGTATCTATGTTAACATTCGTGCTTTGTGCGGTAAAACCGGTGCCTTAACCAGCGAAAGCACCTATACATCAACTGATGGAACGATCCTTTCAACCGGTACTTTCTATTCACGTCCTGAGGGGGTAACAGATGTAATGACCTATCATGAAATGTGCTTTATCAAAGCCGAAGTTCTATTACGTCAAGGAAACAGTGCTGGTGCATTAACTGCTTATAAGGAAGGTATCAGGGCTCATATGCTGGCTATGAATACCAAGCTTAAGCAATATTCGGGATCTGTCAACCCGGGCAAGAAAGCCATGGTTGATGCCGATATTGAAGCTTTCATCAGTAGTGCTGCCGTTGCCCAAACAGCTGCTGATTTGACCATGGCAAAAATTATGCAGCAGAAGTTTATTGCCATGTCGTTCACTCAACAAAACTGGAATGACATGAGACGCTTTAATTTTTCGGCAGGAAATATCGGAAGTTTTGGGGTTGTTTATCCTGGATATGATCGCCCGCTTGAATTCAGCACAGAAGGTGCGACAAAAATACCGGGAGCAAGCAAAGCTGATGCAAATTACTGGTTCCGCCGAATTGGACAGTGTTCTCATGAAATCAACTATAACTCGACCAACATGAAAGCATCAAATCCAAAAGCGTTTGATCTTGATATTTGGTCTGTTCCGGTATGGTGGGATCAGCAATAAGAACAATTCCATTATGTGAAAAATTAATTTTCAATGTGTTATTGAAATAGAATACTATTAAGTGCAGAGGTCTTTGTTCCCCAAAAGGAGCAAGGACCTTTCCTTTTTTAGTAAAATAGTTTATGATATTTGTCAGCTTTCAAAAGTGAAAACCAATTTGTACTTCAAATTATATGTCCAAATCAATTATCTATTCCCATATATTAAATGACTAATTATATATAACATAGGTAATTTAGGATTATAATTTTCCGCTCGAAAAATAGACTAAATAAGGATTAAAAATTAAATTG
>CAIRSO010000867.1 GCA_903881215.1 uncultured Bacteroidia bacterium | reverse complement strand
CATTCCCTCAGTAAAGGTATAAGCCAGGTCGTATTTGGGAGTCACAATCTCCTTACCAAGCTGGTCTTTGAATCCATACTTATCATTGGAGGCAGAATAAAAAGGAGTCAGCTGAGCATGGACAGCTGTCCCCGCAATAATGAAGCCAATCATCAGAATTATCTTCCCCTTTATCATGTTTAAAATGTTTGAAGGGTTTGAAGGGTTTCTGCACCCCAAAATTTCCCTGTATTTTAATCTCTATTATCTCGATTTATATCTACCTGTTGACGGCCCTTCCTGGCCTGTCCTCCAGTTTGGCGCCCCAAGATTCTGAAGGTCTGTTTCCCATATACAGAACCAATTCTCCACCTCCGATGATATCTGAATGGTTGATGTATGATTTGGTATATTCCAATCCATTCAAGGTGGCACTTTGAATGTAGATATTTTGCTTCGTCAGTTGCTCTGCCCGTATTTTAAAATGCTTGCCGTTACTGAAATTTATGATGGTTTTGCCTGACAGCGGGGAGCCCAGCACATATTCACTGTTTGCAGGATTAACCGGATAAAAACCCATGGCACTGAGAACATACCAGGCACTTGTTTGACCACAGTCATCGTTTCCACACAGACCATTTGGCTGATTGCTGTAAAAATTCGTAAGGATGTGGTTCACTCTTTCAGCGCTTTTCCAAGGCTTGCCAACATAAGCAAAAAGGTAGGGCACATGGTGACTGGGTTCGTTTGAAAACTCTGATAAACCAAAGAATCCATGGTTTCTAATGTCGCGGTAGGGTTTTTCCGGACCATTGTAAAGAGAATCCAGTTTCTGATCAAATATGGTCTCCCCTCCCATTGCATCAATAAGACCGTATACATCCTGCGGAACATACCATGTGTAAATCCAGGCATTGCCCTCCTGGAAACCTATTGACTCGACCGGATTAAAAGGAAGCATCCATGAGCCTTTTGAATCTTTCGGACGCACAAAACCGCTTGCCGTATCAAAGACATTTCTCCAATATCCACTTCGTTGCATAAACTCTTTGTAATCTTCAGGAAGATTCAATCTTTTCGCCACCTGAGCAATGCACCAATCATCAAAGGCATATTCAACCGTCTTCGTAACGCCACGTTGTCTGGGATCCTTATCATCCGGCACATAGCCGTATTGCCTGTAAAGATCAGATTCCCGGATGTTTTGGTTTGCCGTTGACTTCATTGCTTCAAAGGCTTCCTGGTAATTGAACCCTCCGATTCCCTTAAGGATTGCATCGGCAATGACAGGAACTGCATGGTAACCCGGCATCACATTGGCCTCGTTAAAATACATCTCCCATGATGGAAGCAATCCGTGTTGCTTATAAAAAGTAAGATACGAATTGATGATGTCAGGTAGACGCTCGGTTTGGGTAAGCGTAAAAAGAGGAGCAGTTGCCCGGTATGTATCCCACAAGGAATGAAGTGTATACATGTTTTTACCTTGATAAATCTTTTTATCAGCCCCTGAGTATAGACCCAAGGCGTCATCATATCTGAATGGAGCGAAATAGTTATGGTAAACAGCTGTGTAGAAAGTCTCCTTAAAAGATTTGTCATCAGATGAAACCACAATCTTCGTTAATTCTTTCTCCCAGGCAGTTTCCGCATTTGTCTTCACCTCTTCAAAATTCCAGTTTGGAATTTCTCCTAATCCGGCTACTGCACCTTCGATGGAAGCAGAGCTGATAGAAACCTTTACCAGCAACTCCTCTCCTGCTTTTGTGGATGGAAAAGTCAGATAGCTGTTAAGCCTTACTGCCGTAGCCTCCCTCTTTGGATTCAACCGTGTACCGTCAGCAAAAATCACCATCTCCCCAAAAGATTTGCTGGTCTGGGCGGCAAAGAAGACAGAGCGTTCACCGACAAAACCCATAGAACGACGAAATCCAACGATAGTATGGTCATCAATTATTTTGAGGTAGCACTCAAGAGGCTCATCTCCGTTATGCCCCACCCTGGATTCGGCACCATTTCCAAATCCGAGGTCAATCCGAAGCAGAGAACTCTTTCCTTCCGGGAAGGTATAGCGATGTAATCCGCAATGTGTTGTGGCAGTTAACTCAGCATTAATACCTGAGCTCTTAAGCATGACCCGGTAATATCCGGGAGTAGCTTTTTCCTCCGCGTGAGAAAAGTCACTTCTTACAGATTCCCATGTAGGTAAAGCGTTTACAAGTGGAAATACTGAGACATCGCATAAGCTTTCGGCCCCTGTGCCGCTATAGTGCGTATGGCTGAACCCAGCAATTTTGTTACTTGAATAGTGATATCCGCTGCACCAGTTATAACCGTGATCTCCGTTGTCGGGACTTAACTGTACCATCCCAAATGGTACGACAGCTCCAGGAAAAGTATGGCCATCTTCATCGGTACCAATAAAAGGATTAATAAAAGTGATCAGTTTCTCCTCAGTTTGCGAAGCACAGGAGAGAAGAAAAAGGAAGCTGACAGACATCAGCAAACGCCTTATTTTCATTGTCAATTTAGTTAATTGTGCAATTACGTTTGGATTAGTAGCAAAATAAAACTGCAATATGGCCCCTGAAATACAGTTCGTGAAGGTAAAATAAATTAGAAATGGTTTGGGATATTACAACTATTTTAATTGTTTTTTTATCATTTCCCCGGCTCAAATAGTATAAGAAGTCGCCATTCAATCATGCGATTTTGCATTATTTGATCAATATAATAGTAAACCATGTATGAAAATTATCAACCAATCACGGATAAAAATCACCCTTTAACTGATATAAAGAAGCTTTTTACTGATTTCGCATCCATTCCTAAGGTGGATATCTATCTTTGATCTATTGAACGACAGGATATAAATCCAACATGAACAAATCATATAAAATTGAGATAATTGAGTTTCTCCTTTTTGGAATTATCTGGATGGGGATATTTTCAATTCCATTTTTCAACCAATGGGGTTACAGCTCGCTTGACTGGCAAAAACTACTTTCTGAATGGTTGCGCATTTTTGGATTCTTTGTTCTTTTCATCATCAATATTGGGTTTTTAATTCCCAAATATCTGATTGCAAAAAATTACAAAACGTACCTCATTTATGCTGTCTCCCTAATAATAACAGTATCTGTTGCTGGGTTGTTTCTGAACTCAATATTTTTCCCTGCTCCCTTGAAAATGCCCCCCATGAATTTAGGATCAGGCATGCCGATGGAATTGGGAACAAATATGCCTGCACCTATTGGTTTTAGACCTGAAAGAAAAACGGATTATGATTCTATCTCACTGGTAGTCGTTGCGAACTTTATCATATCTATTTTGATTGTAGGAACCAGTACAACTTTCAAAGTGATTGGTCAATGGCTGATCGCTGATGACAGGCGTAAAGATATGGAAAAGGAACAGCTCAAAACTGAACTTGCCTTTTTACGCCATCAGGTTAGTCCGCATTTCTTCATGAATACGCTTAACAATATACATTCGCTAATAGACCTTAATACAGAAGATGCCAAAGATGCTGTTATTCGGCTTTCAACCATGATGAGATACCTGCTTTATGAGACCTCCCAGGGGCATACAAGTCTTAAAAAGGAGATTGGTTTCATCGAAAGTTATATCTCTCTGATGCAACTTCGCTTTTCAAAACATGTAACGGTAGAAATGGATGTGCCGGATGGAATACCTGACATAAATATACCACCGATGCTTTTTATCTCACTGCTTGAAAATTCATTCAAACATGGTGTTAGCTATCAAAAGGATTCATTCGTCATTTTTAAAATAGAAATAAATGAAAACTGGTTAAACTGTACTATAAAGAACAGTAAACAAAATAAAACCCCGGAAGTCAAAAGCAAGTATTCAGGTATTGGCTTAACCAACATAAAAAAAAGTCTGGAACTGCATTTCGGAAAGAATTATCTGTATGAAGTGGAAGAGTCAGAGACTGAATACCGAGTTCATTTAAACGTACCATTTGGATAATACTTAATAAATATATCAGAGATCTTTTATTTTGAGTGTCTTTGTTACCATCGGCATTTTTAGAAAAATTATCAATTAACAATCAAAAAAGAAATCAAAAATGAAAATCAAATGCTTAGCCATAGATGATGAACCACTTGCACTGAAGCAAATTGGTGCTTACGTCGAAAGAACACCCTTCTTTGAATCCGTTGCACTGTGTTCCACCGCCTTTGATGCATTGAAATACATACGTGAAGCTGAAGTTGATCTTCTCTTCGTAGACATCAATATGCCTGATTTAAATGGTCTGGATTTTGTAAAGTCACT
>CAIRSO010000866.1 GCA_903881215.1 uncultured Bacteroidia bacterium | reverse complement strand
TTGAGAATTCCCAACTTTAGGCACTTTAAGTACTCTAGGCACTCCAGGCACTTTAAATACTTTAGGCACTTCTTATGGAAAAAATCCTCATTCTTGATTTCGGTTCCCAGTATACCCAACTGATCGGTCGCAGGGTTCGCGAATTGAACGTATTTTGCGAAATTCATCCTTTTAACCACTTCCCTCCTATTGATGAGTCGGTGAAAGGAGTAATCCTTTCGGGAAGCCCTTTTTCAGTCAGAGACGAGAAAGGCCCAAGGATTGACCTCTCTGCGATAAAGGGTAAATTGCCTTTGCTGGGTGTCTGTTATGGAGCGCAATATCTGGCACATTTTTATGGGGGCGAAGTTGCCGCATCCGATTCGAGGGAATATGGCAGGGCCAATCTGAAATGGAGGGACAATAACAACCAGCTTTTCAATCAGATAACTGAAAATTCACAGGTGTGGATGTCTCACGGAGACACCATCGTGCGATTGCCCGAAAATTACACCGTACTGGCATCTACCGGTGATGTTGAATATGCGGCTTTCCAGGTAGTAGATGAACCAACTTATGCCATTCAGTTTCACCCGGAGGTTTACCATACAACAGAAGGCACCCAATTGCTTCAAAATTTCCTTGTTAACATCTGTGGATGCAGCCAGAACTGGACACCTGACTCTTTTGTTGAGGCAACAGTGAGTCAATTGCGACAAAAACTCGGGAACGACAAGGTTGTTCTTGGACTGTCGGGAGGTGTCGATTCGAGCGTGGCCGGAGTCTTGCTGCACAGAGCGATAGGGAGTAACCTTACCTGCATTTTTGTCGACAATGGTCTACTGCGTAAAAATGAATTCGCGGATGTCCTTGACTCATACAAGGGAATGGGATTAAACGTGATCGGTGTCGATGCCAGGGAAAAATTCTGGAATGATTTAAAAGGGATTACTGATCCTGAAAAGAAAAGAAAAACCATTGGCCGGGACTTTATTGAAGTTTTTGACGTCGAAGCCCACAAGATACAGAATGTCAAATGGCTGGCGCAAGGAACAATCTATCCGGATGTCATTGAATCTGTTTCGGTGAATGGTCCGTCGGCTACGATCAAGTCGCACCATAATGTTGGCGGATTGCCGGAAAAGATGAACCTCAAAGTGGTTGAACCGCTGAATCTTCTATTTAAGGATGAGGTAAGACGGGTTGGCAAAGCATTGGGAATAAAAGACGAATTACTGGGACGTCATCCTTTCCCCGGACCTGGATTGGGCATCCGTATTCTTTCGGATGTTACGCCGGAAAAGGTAAGAATGCTGCAGGAGGCAGATGCCATATTTACGCAGGCACTCAGGGACTGGGATCTCTACAACAAAGTCTGGCAGGCCGGAGTGATGCTTTTACCTGTTCAGTCAGTCGGAGTGATGGGTGATGAAAGAACTTACGAAAATGTGGTCGCCCTGCGTGCTGTAGCTTCTACTGACGGTATGACTGCCGACTGGGTTCACCTTCCGTATGAGTTCCTGGCCAAGGTTTCCAATGACATTATTAACAAAGTAAGAGGAATTAACAGAGTGGTTTACGATATTAGTTCGAAACCACCGGCAACGATTGAATGGGAATAACATTCCTGTAGAGACGCGATTTATCGCGTCTTTTTTATGCAATTCCATATGGAATTGCAGGGATTTACAAGAGACGCGATTTATCGCGTCTCTACCCCACCACCACGAAATTATCGGGATTTAATTGTATCTCACCACTCCATCGGTAGGCAGTGAGTTTTCCTGTTGTATCAACGCAACTATCTACGCAGCAAATATTCTGTTGGACGATGGCTGCTCCATTTTGAAGACAGTAATGGCCGAAAAAAACGATGGGTTGGTCGGAAGTATAAGGCTCATAAGAAGGAGCCAGTTCAACGGGGACCTGGTAATCCGGCAAAATAAACTTACTCCCAAAATGAAGCTGTCTAAAAGTTTTACCGGCAGGATTGCTCCACCAATCGAGGGTAAAGACTTTTCTGCTTAGACCTTTGCTACATTTTATGATCAGGTCTCTGGGCGTTTTGAACTCAAGACCTTTCAATAATTTATAGACAATTACGGCCATGTCGGGGCGCTTTTCATGCAACTGCCTAAGAAATTTCTTTTTCAACCGACCCTCCGGCAGGTATTCTTTCAACTTTTCAATTTCATTATCATTCCAGTAAGCATGAGCAATCCTGATTTCTCCCAGATCAAGAAAGAATGGAAGTGTTCTCATCCATCTCAAGTGATCTATCCACTCATCAGGAAGGTTCTCAAAAACGGTGAGTGTTTTCTGGATCTGGATTCTGTTTCCGGCAATGTGCCTTGTCATAAAAGTGCCGTTGTCGTCTTTGATGTGGTAAAGAATTGAACTGTACTCATGATTTCCAAGTATTGCCAGGGCCCCACCTGATTCAACCATGGCTCGAACCATAAGCAATGTCTCTCTGATTTCGGGACCCCTGTTGATAAAGTCCCCAACAAAAACAGCGGTTCTGGTGGGATGACGCCATATTCCATCAATCCGTTTGTATCCCATTTCGGAGAGCAATTTCTTCAGCAAGGTAGCATATCCATGAATATCCCCAATGATGTCGTATCCGCTCATAATATGTTCTTTAATAGGAAATGGTGATCGGCCGATTCTAATACCTCTTGTAAAAGTAAATTTATCGAACGA
>CAIRSO010000865.1 GCA_903881215.1 uncultured Bacteroidia bacterium | reverse complement strand
GTCGAGGGGTGATTGGAGATCATGAGAAAATTGAAAGATGCTTGAAGGGAATGTGGCTTTGGACTTGACCCCTCGGCTCCGCTCGGGGACCGGAAGATTTGGGGACCGGAAGATTTGGGGACCGGTGAAGCCAGGTAACGCGCTTAATTGTACGCGACGGTCACTGCAAAGAGTTCGGAACTGTAAATGCCTACAGTTTCTGAGCCGACAAGGTGCATGGTTGCGCCAACTTTCAAAAGATCAGAACTGCCCGACAAGGCAACGGCATTGTGGGTAAAAGTATCCGCAGTTATTATCTCTGCATCGGTTCCACCGGTTTTCTTTAAGATGATAGTACTGGGAAGTGTTACAGCGTAAGTGGCAGTGGCTTTCCCGGTAACCGTAAATGAAGCCGGAGCTTCACTTCCTCCCTTCAATAAGGTAATGGAACCGTCTTGTGTGCGTACTCCTCCCGGAGAAACAACCATGGCACCTGGACCTGTAATGATCTTACCGAAGTTTAGGTCGCTCGCCCTGGCAATGGTGATGGGTTGTACGATCTCAACTGTAGCAATAGCTTGTGCTGAATTCGATTGCGCAAATGAAACTGCAGAAATCGCGGTTAACGCAGTCAGTGTGAACAATATTTTTTGTGTAAAACGCATTCTAAATTTTTAACCTCGCTTTTTTTAGCTGTAAATCATTTTGGTGATGTACGCGCTGTTTTCAATATTTTCTTCATTCTCGAGCAACGATGCAGTTGGATAATACCGGTTCTCAACCTTTTGGATCCTTCCTTCGTTGATTAATTTACTCGCCACAAAACCGAGCCGTAACCGACTCTGACGGAGATTCTCTTCCATCTCTTTCAGCAGTACTCCACCGGAGTGCTCCCTGAGATATTTTTCGATTATTTTCTCCATTATATATTGTGTTTGTTTTATCAGTTTAACTTACAACAATGCATAACTATATTGTAATCGAAGAACAATCAACAAAAGATGTGCCAAAAAGGTCGTTTTGAGTTTAAATAATTAGAATGATTTTTAATAGTGTGTAGTACAGTGAGATATAAATAGGGAGATTTTTAGATAAATTCGGAAAGATCAATGGTTTGTGTGGGATGTGCGAATAGAATAATACAGTTGTGCGGGTGGTACCCCCCCCGCACAATTGTATTATTCTGTTCGGGAGATTATAATCTGGTATTTCTTCATTTTGCGGATCAATGAATCGCGGGAGATGCCCATTTGCGCTGCGGCTTCGGTCTGGTTGAAGCCGCATTCTTTCAATGTGCTCATGATGACTTCCTTCTCGGATTTCTGCAGATCGTTGAGAGGGGCAGATGGGAGAGGAGGTGGTACTGGAGCCGCCGAAGGAGCCGCTGACCTCAGGTTCAGATTAAAATCTTCGATAACCAAATGGTTGCCTTTGCAGAAAATGATGGACCGTTCGATCATGTTGCGTAACTCACGCACATTGCCGGGGAAAGGATATCTTTTGAGTTCATTGATGATTGACTCCGGAACGGAAGGGACCGGCTTGTTCATCTTGTTGGCAAATTCTGTCACAAAACTATCAACCATCGGTCTGATGTCTTCGGTGCGCTCGCGCAACGGGGGGATGTGAATCTGCAGCGTGTTCAGCCGGTGCAATAGGTCGAGCCTGAACTTTTTCTCCTGCACCATCGAGTCGAGATTGTAATTAGTCGCTGCAATAATTCTGAAATTGGTCTTGATGGGACTGGTGTCACCCACCCGGGTAATTACTTTCTCTTCGATAGCCCGTAACAGTTTGGCCTGCAGGTTCAGAGGCATATCGGCAATTTCATCCAGGAACAATGTTCCATCATCGCTGATCTCGAAGAAGCCTTTCTTGTCGGCAATGGCGCCGGTAAAGGAGCCTTTCTTGTGACCGAAAAATTCGCTTTCGAGCAGCGAATCTGTGATGGCACTGCTGTTGACCGCACAAAACAGGTTTTCCTTGCGCTTGCTGCCATAATGGATGATCCGGGCGATGTTTTCCTTGCCGGTGCCACTGTCTCCGGTGATCAGGACACTGGTATCGGGGTATTGTGCGGCCATCATGGCCTGTTCCAGCACGCGTTGAATCACGGCAGAAACGCCGATGAACTGCCGGCTGATCTTCTCTTCCATCGATTTGGAGATCAGCGAATTTTTCTCCTCTGCGGTTTTTAACTTTTGCTGAAGGTCCAGAAATTTCTGTGATCGCTCAATAGCGATCTGTATATCAATGTGCCTGAAGGGTTTGCGCAAATAGTCGAAGGCCCCGAGCCGCATGGCCTTGATCACAGTTTCCATGTCGCCATGACCGGAGACAATAATCACCTCCAGCATCTGATGATCTGCCTTGACCTTTTTAAGCACATCCAGCCCGTCTGCTCCGGGTAACCTAATGTCAAGAATCATCAGATCGATGGGTTGTTTGGCCAAAATAGCCATCCCATCGGCCACCGTATTTGCCTCATGCACCTGATGACCGGAAAGCTCCAGAAACTCGGCCAGCTCTTCGGTGAAGTGCTTCTCGTCATCGAGAATCAATACCCTTATCTTATCCTTATCCATACGTTTGAATTGTTTGAAGGGTTTGAAATGTTTGAATTGTTTGAAGGGTTTAACCCCATAAACTTTTCAAACATTATAAGCATTTTAAACTTTTTACATTTCCGCTACCGGCAACTTTATAACAACCTTCGTTCCTTTGTTTAATTCGATCTGAAAGATGATCTCACCTTTCATCTCCTTGATGATCCCAAAAGTAATAGAAAGTCCTAAACCTGTGCCTTTTCCGGCCTCTTTTGTGGTGTAGAAAGGTAACATAATTCTTTCGAGATCTTCCGGCTTTATGCCGCTCCCATTGTCTTTGACCTCGATTGTCAGATAATTAGCGGACTGACAAACGTTTATTTCTATTGCTTTTTCAATAGGCATACCAATCCGCTCTTCATACTCTTCGAGTGCATCCTTCGAATTGATCAACAAATTGAGGATGACTTGTTCGAATTGATAGGTGTTCCCGAAAGCCGGTGAAAGCTTATTCTTTATATCGATTTTTAGTTCAATTAATTTATGCCTGAACTGCTCGGAAATCATTGAGACAGCATTATTAATACTCTCCCTCACATCAAATGAAGAAAAAATAGTGTCTTCCTGGCTACGGGAAAAAACCCTCACATGGTCGATGATGTTTTTGATGCGGAAGATGTTTTCGTAAATCTTTGCGGTCTTCTTTTCAAGGTAGCTTTTGGGCAACGAATCTTCTTTGGAGGCCGCCAGCAGCATGTTGTCGAACAAGATTGACAAGGTATTGAGTGGCTGATTGATCTCATGAGCGATTCCCGTGGCCATCTCTCCCAGCGTAGACATCCGGTCGTTGTGTATCATCTGGCGCTCCAGCTTTTTGCGATGTGTGACATCGTGGATAACGATCATAAAAGCGATCATCTCACCACAATTTCCCTGGATCAGTGTCGTACTGATTTCGGCGATATAGGGGACATTGTTTTTATTCGTTAGCTTGAGTTCTGCACTCTGAACCAGTCCGTCTTCAAGGGTCTTGGTATATAATTCACGAAACTTGCTTTTCAGTCCCTGAGGAAGAAAACGGAGAAGATGTTTTCCAACCAGCTCCTTTTTCGATTCAGAACCGTATAGTTCGAGTCCGATTTCAGAAACATCGGTGATAATTCCTTTTGTATCGACAATAATAATCCCTTCGGGGGAAGCATTGAGCAAGGTTCTGTATTTCTCTTCCGACTTCATCAGCGCATCAGCAGCGGCCTTTTGCAGGGTAATGTCCTTGCTGAAGCACAGGTACTGATTCTCCCCAATTTTAACACCATCCAGGGTACACCATCTTATTTTGCCGTTTTTACTTCTGAAAGTCAGCTCAGTGTTTGCCGTCCCGATATTGAGGAATTTCTGTAAGAATGAGTCCAACTGCTCTTTGCTTGATTCTGTAATAAGCTGTGATAGAGTCTTTTCCAGTAGTTCCTCTTTCGAATATCCGGTAATGCTGCACACTGCATTGTTCATCTCGAGGTACTGACCGTTCTTGTCCATGATAAACACGCCGTCGGGAGCGTGTTCGATAAAGCTTCTGAACTTATCCTGACTGTCGGCCAGTTCGGCATTGGATTTTGTGAGATTCTCCTCGAATTTTTTCAGGAGGCCCAGATCCTCGGGCATATTCATCCGCTGGTTGTACAGCTCGAGGAATACATTGATTTTGCTAAGCAGGATTCCTCTGTTGACAGGTTTGAAGATGTAATCCACGGCTCCGGACTCATACCCTTTCAGAATCTCTACCTGATCCTGGTAAACGGCTGTCAGAAAAATGATGGGAACAATGGCCCCAATCCTGCTTTCATTGATTTTCAAGGCGAGGGTATAGCCGTTCATTTCGGGCATTTGAACGTCCACGATAGCAAGAGCCAATTCCTTGTTTTTGATCAGTTCCAGTGCCTTCATTCCCGAGTTGGCCGCAATAATATTGGCCTTCGCGGTTTTTAAAACGATCTCCATGTAGGTTAGCATTTCTTTGGAGTCGTCAACTATTAATATATTGGGTAGTTCCATGTTCTCAGTCCAAAAGTTTAAGTGTAAAATGAAACGAACTTCCTTCATTTTCAGTGCTTTCACCGCTAATAGTGCCGCCCTGACGCTCGATAAGCTCTTTGCAAATCAATAGTCCGAGACCTGAACTTGCTTCACCGTCTGTCCCTTTTCTGCAAATCTGTTCATTGAGTATAAAAAGTTTATTTAAAATCTCGCTGTTCATACCTATGCCTGTATCCTTGATGGTAACTTCTATTTCGCCGGGGAATATGGGTTTTGCAGTTATGGATACAGATCCATTGGTATTTGAGTATTTTAAGGCATTTGAAATCAAATTCCGGAAAATTGTTTCAGACATTCTTGTGTCGCAGATGACCGTATATTTTTGATCCAATTCCACATTTAATTCTATGTTCTTGCGGACAGCAGATTCGACAAATGGATCGATACTTCTCAATATTAGTTTATTCAGTGAAGTTGGCTCCGGGGTGTATTCTACATTACCGCGGCGAATAATGGACCATTCGAGTAAATTTTCGAGCAATTGGTACAAATTGGATGCCGATACGAACATGGATTTTGCGATTTCTTCAATCTCCGGCATCGTCATGGCGTAGATGTCTTGCGACATCACTTCAGACAATCCAATGAAGGAGCTCATTGGACTCCGAAGGTCGTGGGCCAGGATGGCGAAAAACTTGTCTTTTTCGGCATTGCTTTGTTGGAGTTGTTCATTTTGTAACCTGACTTCCTCTTCGAAAACCTTGGTTTTTGTAATATTGTTGATGGTGGTAATGAAGTGGAGTGGATGACCATTGGTGTCCCTGTGAAGAAATGTATGGATATCGACCCAAATTATTGACCCATTTTTGTGTATGTACCTTTTTTCCCATCGTACTGATTTTGCTTCTCCGGCTAGTATTTTGGCTATTACGTAATTGTTGTAGGCTATATCGTCCGGATGTGTAATACCGGCCCACTTTTTATCGGATATCTCCTCTTTGGAATAACCGAGCATATCGCAGAAGGCTGAATTGGGATGAAGCCGATCGTCAAGTGAAGTAATGGACATTCCGACTGTCGAATGTTCGAAGAGGTT
>CAIRSO010000864.1 GCA_903881215.1 uncultured Bacteroidia bacterium | reverse complement strand
TGTAAAAAAAATGATATGGCTACCATTGTGATCATGCCCAAGCAAGGGCAATCTGTCGAAAGTTGTATTTTAACCGAGATACCAAAAAAAGTTGGTGACAAGGTCGGAAAGGGAGAACTACTGTTCGCTTACGAAACAGATAAGGCATCCTTCGAGGAGTTTGCTCCTGTTGACGGAACCATTCTTGC
The DNA here is from genome assembly GCA_903881215.1 of uncultured Bacteroidia bacterium. Lineage (GTDB taxonomy): Bacteria > Bacteroidota > Bacteroidia > Bacteroidales > Prolixibacteraceae > CAINVV01. Next base: position 9,221 of record CAIRSO010000864.1, on the reverse strand, counting down.
ATTTTACTACAGTTCGGGCGACGAAGTGCTAGTGCTGAAGGAGGTCTGTGTCATCGGCAGTGCCGGCGAACTTGTAGCTTCAGCCCCGGTAGCCGCTTCGGAAAGCGCAACTCCAATTGTTCAGGATATAAAAGTGCAGGAAGCAAAATCGGAAATTTCTACCCGAGTTGAAACGGTGGAGAACTCCTCATCAGAAGGTAGCTTCATTTCCCCCAGAGCCAAAGCATTGGCGGCAAAAGAAGGTATTCAGACTTCCGGTATCAAAGGCTCAGGCCCAAAAGGCAGGATACTGGAACAGGATATTCTGGCAGTCCTGGCCTCAAAACCCAAGATCACACCGCTGGCAAAAAAGAAAGCCGAAGAAGAGCAACTATGCTCCAATTGTACCGGTAGCGGACTAGGTGGGACCATCACTGCAAAAGACCTTAAACAACCATCAGCGATTGCTTCTGATGAATTTGAAATCAAAAAATTGTCAAATATTCGCAAATTGATTGCCAAAGCGATGCTCAATTCTCTCCAGAATTCTGCCCAGCTGACGCACCATTTATCTGCCGATGCAAGGCAAATTTCCCATCTGCGGAAAGTTGTAAAAAAGGCTGTTGACGAAGGTTATCCGATCAATATCACCCTGAACGATATGATCTGCTTTGCCGTTGTCAAGGCATTGAAAAAATTCCCGCAGGTGAATACCCACTTCATGGATGATTCCATGAAATATTTCAAAAAAATACATCTTGGAATAGCCGTTGATACCGACCGCGGATTAATGGTTCCTGTGATTCGCAATGCGGATGACCTTTCCATCCAGGGTCTTTCCAATCAACTGCGCGAGGTTGCAGCTGCCTGCAAAAACGGTAGTGTTAATCCAGATTTACTGGCCTCCGAAGCGGCAACATTTACGGTCTCAAATCTCGGAAATTATGGAGTTGAGATGTTTACACCGGTAATTAACTTGCCTCAAACCGCCATTCTTGGCGTCAATACAATTATTCCGAGGCCAAAAGATCTGGGAGATGGCGTTTACGGCTTTGTCCCTCACCTGGGTTTAAGCCTTACCTACAACCACCAGGCTCTCGATGGTGGAGAAGCTACAAGATTTTTGAAACAAATTGCGACAGAAATCGAAAACTTAACCATTGAACTTTAACATTAAAGAAAAATCAAAATGAGCAAAAATTACGATCTGGCAATTATCGGTGGTGGACCTGCAGGTTATGTAGCAGCTGAACGCGCCGGTCACAAAGGACTCAAAGTGGTTCTGATCGAGAAAGGTGAATTGGGTGGCGTATGCCTGAACGAAGGTTGCATTCCTACCAAGACTCTTTTATACAGCGCTAAATTGTATGATAACGCCATCGGAGCCTCCAAATATGGCGTCGATGCCAAAGAGGTAACTTTCGATTTTGGCAAGATGATGTCAAGAAAAGAGAAAGTGGTTAAGAAACTGGTTGGTGGCGTCGGACTGAAAATGAAAGAACACCATGTTGAAGTCCTGAAAACCGAAGCATTTATCAAAGGTCGTTCGTCCACGGGCATCTCAATAACAGCCGGAGGCGAAGACATTGATGCGACAAATCTGCTGATTTGTACCGGTTCCGAGGCTTTTGTTCCCCCGATTCCGGGATTGGGAACGCCGAACGAAACAATTCTCACCAACCGTGAAATCCTTCAACTGAAAGAGCTGCCTAAATCTCTTGTCGTTATTGGCGGCGGGGTCATCGGTATGGAATTTGCCAGCTTCTTCAATTCACTGGGCACTACCGTGACCATTGTGGAGATGCTTGACGAAATCCTCACCGGCATGGACCGCGAGATGAGTGTCATGATGCGTCAGATGTATGCCAAAAAAGGAATCACATTTCACCTTTCTTCAAAAGTAATCGAAGTAAAAGGAACTGAAGTGATATTTGAAAAAGACGGCAAGAAAGAATCCGTCACCGGAGAGAAAATCCTGGTAAGTGTGGGACGTAAACCGGTCACCAAAGGATTTGGTCTCGAAAATCTGGGTGTCGAACTCGACAGAGGCGGCATCAAGGTAGATGAAAAAATGAAGACAAACGTGCCGAATGTTTTTGCTGCGGGCGACGTAACCGGATTCTCCCTGCTGGCACATACCGCCAGTCGCGAAGGAGAAGTGGTGGTGAACAATCTGACAGGCAGAAACGACCGGATGCGCTACAATGCCATCCCCGGCGTAGTCTATACCAACCCCGAATTTTCAGGTGTTGGCCTGACGGAAGAAAAAGCCAAAGAACAAAATATTGCTTACCGATGCGTGAAACTTCCAATGGCTTATGCCGGTCGTTTCATTGCCGAAAATGAAGGTGGCAGCGGCTTATGCAAGGTTCTGGTTGGCGATAAATATGGAGAGGTTCTTGGCGTTCACATGCTTGGAAATCCCTCCAGCGAAATGATTTATGGCGCCTGCATGGCCATCGAAATGGAAATGACACTCAAAGAAATGGAGGAAGTCGTCTTCCCGCACCCAACAGTTTCTGAAATATTTAAAGAAACCATTTTTGGATTTTAGATTTTGGAATTTCGATTTTCGATTTAGCTCCAATCATCATTTTCACATTTTCATATTTTCATATTTTCACATTATTCAAAATGCCAAAAGTCCAGTTTATCGACCCCAGTGTTGCCAGAAAGGCAAGCCAAATCACATTTCAACCGATTCCTGTTAACCAGTACAACAAGACAATTCAGGAAGAGAAGAAGAATTTCTCCAACGACGAGCTGATTCGGATTTACCACGACATGGTGGTGATTCGTGAGTTTGAGACCATGCTGAATCTCATCAAAACAACCGGTGAGTACAGCGGAGTCCCTTACGACCACCCGGGTCCTGCGCATTTGTCCATTGGTCAGGAAGCTTCTGCAGTCGGCATGGCCTACACACTGACAGTCGATGATTTTATCTTTGGCTCTCACCGCAGTCATGGTGAGATTCTCGCCAAAGGACTGAGTGCCATTCAAAAATTGAGCGATGCCGACTTGATGAAGGTCATGGAGACCTTTTTTGACGGAGCCATCCTGAAGATTGTTCAGAAGGATTTCAAAGGTACCACCAAAGAACTGGGCCGCAAATTTTTGATTTATGGCACACTGGCCGAAATTTTTGCCCGTGAGACTGGTTTTAACAAAGGACTTGGCGGAAGTATGCACGCCTTCTTCACACCATTTGGCGTTTACCCAAACAATGCCATTGTAGGTGGAAGCGGCGACATTGCCGTGGGTGCTGCCCTGTTCAAAAAAGTTAACCGCAAAAAAGGAGTGGTGGTCGCCAACATCGGTGATGCCTCCATGGCTTGCGGTCCGGTTTGGGAGGGTATCTCGTTTGCCGCCATGGACCAGTTTACACAACTCTGGGATGATGGAATGAAAGGCGGACTACCTGTGATATTTAACATCATGAACAACCAGTATGGCATGGGCGGACAGACCGCCGGTGAGACGATGGGCTACGGCATGGCCGCCCGTATCGGTGCCGGTGTCAACCCTGATCAGATGCACGCCGAGAGGGTGGATGGATACAATCCGCTGGCTGTCATTGATGCCTACAAAAGAAAATTGCAGATTATTGAAGATAAAAAAGGTCCGGTTTTGCTGGAGGTGCTTACCTACCGTTTCAGCGGTCACTCACCTTCAGATGCCTCTTCGTACCGTTCGAAAGAAGAGGTGGAAGCCTGGCAAAATGTGGATTGCATCCATTCATTTGCCAAAAATCTGGTGGAAGCAGGCGTGACTGATCAGAAAAACCTGGATGGAATCTGGGACGAGATCAAGACCCTGATGGTAGAACTTTTGAAAGTCTCTATCGATGAGAAGGTCTCTCCGAGGATGGATATCCGCAATCATCCAGAGCAGATTGGCGAGATGATCTTCTCCAACACGCCCACCGATTCGATGGAGCAACGTCCGGTAGAAGTTAACCATGCCATGGCAGAAAATGCCAGGGTGATACAATTGGCTAAAAAAGAACGTTTTGCCTTCGATGCCGATGGCAAACCGTTCTCCAAAATGAAACAATACCAGCTTCGGGATGGCATTTTCGAGGCCATCATTGATCGTTTCTACAAGGATCCAACGCTGATAGCCTATGGCGAAGAGAACCGCGACTGGGGCGGCGCATTTGCTGTCTACCGCGGACTGACAGAAGCATTGCCTTACCATAGACTGTTCAATTCACCGATTTCTGAAGCATCCATCGTTGGCACATCTATTGGTTATGCCATGTGCGGCGGCCGCGTCATTCCTGAAATCATGTATTGCGACTTCCTGGGCCGTTGCGGGGATGAGGTATTCAACCAGCTACCCAAATGGCAGTCCATGAGCGGCAATGTACTCAAGATGCCGGTTGTTTTGCGGGTATCCGTAGGTTCCAAATATGGCGCGCAGCACTCGCAGGACTGGACCTCACTCGTGGCACATATCCCCGGACTGAAAGTTGTTTTCCCTGTAACTCCCTACGATGCCAAGGGATTGATGAACACCGCGCTTCAGGGTACTGATCCGGTCGTTTTCTTTGAGAGTCAGCGGGTTTATGACATTGGCGAGCAGTTTCATACAGGCGGTGTCCCGGAAGGGTATTACGAAATTCCAATGGGCGAGCCGGATGTAAAAAAAGCAGGGAAAGATGTCACGATCCTAACCATTGGCGCCACTTTGTACCGTGCACTTGATGCGGCAAAGATCCTTGAAGAAAAATATAGCCTGTCGGCGGAAGTTATTGATGCACGTTCGCTCGTTCCATTTAACTACGGACCGGTGATCGAATCTGTCAAAAAAACAGGCAGAATTATCATCTCCGGCGATGCCACCAGCCGTGGCTCGTTCCTGAACGATCTGGCCAGAAACATCACCGAACTTGCATTCGATTATCTTGATGCACCACCGGTAGTGGTCGGTTCACGTAACTGGATCACCCCTGCCTACGAGCTCGAAGAAGCCTTCTTCCCGCAGGCCAGCTGGTTCCTCGATGCGATTCATGAAAAAATCGTTCCGCTGGCCGGATATGTGGCAGGAGAGAATTTTACCGACAGCGAGCAGATAAGAAGAGCGAAGATGGGAGTTTAAATGTGAAAATGTGAAAATGTGAAAATTGGGAAATTGGGAAATGTGAAAATGTGAAGATGGGGAAATTGGGAAATGTGAAAATGTGAAGATGTGAAGATGTGAAAATGTGAAAATTGGGAAATGGGAAAATGTGAAGATGGGAGTGTGAGATCAAGATTTGTTCGAATCTCATAGATTCATTGCCGTCTGCTTTAGCTGACGGATAAGAGTATCTGGATTTTAGATGGCTTTAGCCCAACTTGAATGATTAGGCTAAAGCCGATTTTCTATTGAATATCTGGTCCGTCAGCTAAAGCAGACGGCAATGAATAAGGAACAAAGAAATTACAGAAGAGATTAACACTGAGTGGGTTGAACAACAAAACATATAAAATGGAATTTTGGAATCAATTCCCTGGTAGGGAAGAGTTGTTAAAATGGTACGAAAATAAAGGCAAAGGCTCCATCCTTTCGGTGAATGCCCACCTGCATACACCCTATTCTTTCAGTGCTTTCAGGGACATCCCACAAGCGCTGGATATGGGAGTTAATGAGCAGGTCGTCGTGATGGGGATCAACGATTTCTATACCACCGATGGCTATTCAGAATGGGCTGGAGAAGCAGCCTCCAGGGGAATCTTTCCTCTTTTCAACATCGAATACATCAGCCTGAACAAGGCCGACCAGCTCGCCGGATTGAAGGTCAACGATCCTGCAAATCCCGGCAGGACTTACCTGAGCGGCAAAGGATTGGCTTTTCCGGCAAAAATGGATGAACCATTTGCTTCAGCACTGCTGTCTGTGCGAACTGAGTCAAACAACCATGTGGCCGGAATGTGCGCCAAACTGAATGAATTGCTGACAATAATTGAAGCAGGATTTGTCCTGGATTTTGACCAAATCAAATCCGGCATGACCAAAGGAATGGTGCGTGAAAGGCATCTGGCTAAAGCCCTGCGTGAAAGTGTCGCTGCTAATTTTAAAACCTCCAGCGAGCAAATTGCTTTTTATCAGCGGCTTTTCGGAGGGAAACCGTTGGTGTCAAGTTTGGAAGCTCCAGCCGCCATCGAAAACGAGCTGCGCAACAACCTGCTAAAGGCCGGCGGACCCGCTTTCATCCCTGAACCGGCTGCTGCATTTCTTGACTCAGAGCTGGTCTGCAAAATGATTTTAAATCAGGGTGGAATCCCGACATACCCATTTCTGGCCGACGACGCCAACGGAAATTTTACCCCATTCGAAGCATCCAAAGAAAAGGCAGCGCAAACGCTGAAAGAGCGGAATATATGGTCAGTTGAATTTATTACCACAAGAAACAGTCTTGCAGTACTGGAGGATTATGTCACCTATTTTTCGAACGAAGGATTCGTAGTCACCCTTGGTAGCGAGCACAATACGCCGGCCATGGAACCCATTCAACTTTTTGCGCGCAAGAATACCGAACTCTCCCGGGTTATCAAAGAGATCAACTACCATGGGGCATGCATTGTTGCTGCACATCAATATCTTTTTGCTACAGAAGGCAAAGGATACATCGATGCAAACGGCATTCCGGATGTTGAAAATCAAGCGCTTTTCATTAACATTGGAATGGCATTGATTGAATATCTAATCCAAAATAACCATGCGTGATACAATTGTAAAAAAGGTTCTTCCCGCCCTGCGGATGCTGGCTTCCAGAGATAGTGTCCTTACCTTAAGATTGGACGATAGTGAAATCTACTCGACTATACAGGACGAGGAGGAGATTAGAAATCTTCCATTTGTGCAGGAAGAATCAACCATATTGATGGTCGATGAAACCATAGAACCATCAATAGTGCTTTCCGATCTTGAGGTCAAATTGTCCATGTGGAGAGAGGAACGTTCCTATTATCCCGACTATATCTGGATCAAGGAGATTGGCTTGATTGCCCTTGCACCAAATGCGGCTCAGCTAGATGAAATGCTGGGAAAAGAGGAGGGGGATTATTCGATTTCCCTCGGCCGTTTGGCAGATAAAATTGCCATTGTTACCGGTGCAGCGATGGGTTTCGGTGCCGGAATCGCTGAAATGTTGTTCCAGGAAGGGGCCAATGTGGTCATCGCCGACTGGAACGAAGAAGAAGGGAATAAGATGGCTCAACAATTAAACCAACCTGCCACCAGCAACAGGGCATTTTTCGTAAAAGTTGATGTGTCCGACGCAGAATCTGTCGAAAACATGGTAGCAGCTACCAGTAAACACTTTGGTGGACTGGATCTTATCATCAGCAACGCAGGAGTATTGCGAGCAGGCTCTTTGGAAGAGATGACTCCGGAAACATTTGATTTCATGACCGATGTTAATTACAAAGGCTATTTCCTCTGTGCAAAATATGCATCGGCAGTTATGAAACTACAAGCAAAATACCGAAAAAATTATTTTACCGATATCATCCAGATCAATTCAAAATCCGGTTTAAAGGGAAGCAACAAGAATTTTGCCTATGCCGGCGGAAAATTTGGCGGAATAGGATTGACCCAATCCTTTGCACTCGAACTGATGCCTTACCAAATCAAAGTCAACTCAATCTGTCCGGGAAATTTCTTCGAAGGTCCCCTCTGGAGCGATCCTGAAAAGGGATTATTTGTTCAATATCTGAAAGCCGGTAAAGTTCCGGGAGCCAGATCTATCGAGGAGGTCAAAGCCTTTTACGAAGAGCAGGTTCCGGCCGGTAGGGGTTGCAGGGTCAAAGATGTTGTCCGTGCCATCATGTACATCATTGAACAGGAATACGAAACTGGCCAGGCCGTCCCGGTAACCGGCGGGCAAAATATGTTAAATTGAATGTAGAGACAATTCATGAATTGTCTCTACATTCAATTCATGAATTGTCTCCACCACACAATTTATGAATTGTCTCCACCACAAATATCAAAATAATATGAAAACAAAAGCAGTCCGATTATACGGGAAGAAAGACCTTCGTTTAGAGGAATTCGAACTTCCTTCCATCAAAGAAAACGAAATCCTGGCCAAGGTTATATGCGACTCCTTGTGCATGTCGTCTTACAAGGCAGCCTCTCAGGGAACCGATCACAAACGCATCCCAAACAATGTCGCTGAAAATCCTGTCATCATCGGGCACGAATTTGCCGGAGAATTGGTTGAAGTAGGATCCAAATGGAGCAAACAATTCAAACCAGGCGATAAATTTTCAATCCAGCCGGCTCTGAACTATGCCGACGGACCCGTTGGGGTTCTTAGTGCTCCAGGGTATTCCTATCAGTTTATCGGGGGCGACGCAACCTATGTGATCATACCTAATGAGGTCATGGAGCTTGGTGCGCTTTTGCCTTTTTCAGGACCTGGGTTTTATCCTGCATCTTTGGCCGAACCGCTATCCTGCGTCATCGGTGCCATGCATGCGAACTACCACATTACCCCGGGTTCATACATCCACAATATGGAAATTGTCGACGGAGGGAAGATGGCCATCCTCGCAGGAGTGGGTCCGATGGGACTTGCCGCTATCAATTATGTCCTAAACCGCGAAGATCGTAAACCAGCCCTTTTGGTGGTAACCGACATCGAACAATCCCGTCTCGATAGGGCTGCATCCCTTTATACCGTTGAATTTGCTGCGTCGCGCGGCATCGAACTCCAATATGTTAATACCTCCAATTTTGCTGAGCCCGTCAAGTCCCTTAAATCCCTAACGGGGGATGCCGGATACGATGATGTGTTCGTTTTTGCTCCGGTGACTCCGGTCGTTGAGCAGGCTGATGCCTTGCTCGCATTCGATGGTTGTCTCAATTTCTTTGCCGGTCCGTCCAATCCGGAATTCAGCGCTAAGATCAATTTCTACAATGTTCATTATGCCTACACCCATCTGGTAGGAACCAGCGGTGGAAACACAGAGGATATGAAAGAAGCCATCCGGCTGATGTCTGATGGCCTGGATCCCGCCGGACTGGTCACGCACATTGGCGGATTGAATGCAGTAATCGATGCAACCCTCCATCTTCCCGAAATCCCTGGAGGTAAAAAATTGATCTACAACCATATTGAAATGCCTTTGACACCAATTTCTGATTTTGAAGAAAAAGGCAAAACTGACCCGCTGTTTGCTGAACTTGATAAAATTTGCAAAAAAAACAACGGTTTGTGGAATTTGGAAGCAGAAACTTATTTGCTT
>CAIRSO010000863.1 GCA_903881215.1 uncultured Bacteroidia bacterium | reverse complement strand
TAACGTATGATGCAATTATCGTTATTTCATGTAAATATCATTACTAAAAACACTTACGAGGATTTCCTATTCTCAATTTGCACCTTTTCCGCATCACTTGTATGTTGCTCATGGGTTTTAAGGTTAAATTCCGTCAAAATATCTTTTACAAATATTTCGGGTGAGAGGCTTTCAATAATCGACCATTCCTCTTCATGGTGGTTGGCAATTCTGATTTTCCGGCCGTATTTTTTCCTTATTTCATTGAATCGTTGACTGTAGGGCCAGGAATGCAGAAAAGCTTTTTCAAGATTCACTGATGCGCAAATCAGATTGGGGTCCCATATTCCGGTTTGTGCAACCACATTACCAGCTATGTCACATATTTTCGTGGTATTCTTTCGAGTGCTTGAAACCACCACACATCTGTTTTGCCAGGCTTTGCTGTTAACCACTTGTCCTCCGGCATAAGCCGAGGGCCAAAAAATAATTTCTGCACCTTGTTGCCGTAAGCTCTTCCACCCATCGTCCCACAAAATATCGAAGCAAATCTGAATCCCGATAATGCCAAAATCTGTTTTAAAAACAGGTGCCTGCAATGACCCGGGCGTGATCCCTGCCTCTATTTCATCTTCCGTAAGATGTATTTTATGGTATTCACCTATCCGTTCGCCAAGACGGTTAAAAACAACTGCTGAATTATAGATTTTCCCATTTTCAGAGGTGTAAACCGGACAAATCAGGTAGCATTTATTGTTTATTGCGAAAGAAGTGAACCGTTGCAAAACGAGAAGCGAGTGTTCAACTTTTTCGGCCAGTGTTTTGATAGGTTTGATCAATGATGTTGCGAAAACTTCGGGTAGACAGACTATATCAGGTTGAAATACAAGTGCATCTTCAAGAATCTTTAGAATTATATCGGCCATTTGCGATGGATGCTCTGCTTTAAGTCCCATTTGTGAAACGGTGGCAATCCATACTTCCCTGGGCAATTTTTCTCTCGAAATCAAGTTGCTAGCAGCTGCGCTGGATGCACTTCCTAAGGCACCGAGGGAGACCAGTCCAGCTGTGGCTGCAGATTGTTCTACAAAGCTGCGGCGTGAAATTGAATTTGATTTACTCATCTGAAATGCTTTTTTTGACAAATGTTTTTCTAAGCCTGATATCTCGTGACGAACTTCCAACTTGTAATTCAAACTCCCCGGGTTCCACCACCCATTTGTTCTGTTTTGAAGAGAAAAAGGAAAGATGATCATCTGTAATACCGAAAGATACTCTTTTTATTTCTCCGGCATTCAAATATATCTTTTCAAAGTTTTTCAATTCCCTGACTGGTCGGTCCTCTGATGACACCGGATCGTGCAGATACATTTGGGCCACCTCTGCACCATCTCTTCCTCCTGTGTTCCGGACACTGAAACTCACCAAAAAGCCCTTCCCTTTCCTGACCAATTGCAAGTCTGTGTATTCGAAAGTAGTATAAGAAAGTCCATGCCCAAACGGAAACAAAGGCTCGATATTGCGGGTATCGTAATGCCGGTATCCGACATAAATTCCCTCGGCATAGTTTACCACATTGTTCACGCCAGGATAATTGCCGAAAGCCGGGTTATCCGACACTTTTACAGGGAAGGTCTCGGGAAGTTTTCCGGAGGGGTTCACCTTTCCAAACAGTACTTTGGCAATTGCATTCCCACCTTCTTCTCCAGGATAATAGGCTTCAAGCAAAGCATTTACCTCATTGATCCACGGCATGCCAATGGCAGAACCGTTGATCAAAACTACTACTGTATTGGGATTTGCTTTGGCCACCTCACTGATTAGTCGGTTTTGCTCTCCTGGAAGTAAAATGTCTTTGCGGTCATTGTTCCCTCCTTCAAAATAATTGGACAGTCCTGCAAAAACAACTACTGCATCGCATTCCTGAGCAGCTTTTATGGCAAGATCCATTGAATTATTACCAGGAAGCTCCCACTCAAACCGGATAAAATTCCTATTCATCCGTTTGTAAAAATCAATGCTCACCTCAACGGCTTTACCTTCTTCCAAACGAATGGATATTTGCCGGTTACTGGTTGTAAAATGAGATTCAAAATTATCTCTTCCGCCTGTTTCCCACTGATCAATCACTAATTTGCCATCTAGAAAAAGTCTGTATCCGCATTCGCCTGCCGAAATACCCAATTTGTATTCACCGGTTTTGGGTGGAAGCAATTGGCCACTCCAGCGAACAGAATATCCGTTCCGGCTGATCTCAGGCCTCGGATTGGCCCATCCCCATGAAAAATTCACCAATTCATCTGTGGATGTAAGCTTTGGTTCTCCCTTCAACGTTGAATTGGTAAAATATTCAGCCTTAAATCCACTGAGAACCTCCCCGTTTTGCTCATGCCGCAAATACTTGCCATCCACCACTTTCAAATTACCATCCAATCCACAACCCTCTTCGAATACAATTTCCGTGGAAGAACCACACAGCTTTCGCAGACCCTCCAGCGGACTAACGGTGTAAAATGCGGAAACAGATGCACTGCCCCCGCCACCCAGTCGGGCAGTGCTCGCATTGGGACCGATCACCGCCAGTTTTTTAATTTTGGAGAGATCGAGCGGCAACAATTTATTGCTGTTTTTGAGTAAAACAATTCCCTCTTCCGATACTTTTCGGGCGAGCAGTTGGTGCTTTTCCGAATTTATTTCGGCAGGTAGTTCCGGGTTGTCGGCATCCAGCAATTTTGATTTGACATACGAACGCAAAAGCCTTTTCACCATCCCGTCAAGTTCCACAAGGGTCAATTTTTTCTCTTCCAAAGCCTTTAACACATTCTCTCTGGTCATGAACTTCCCCGGACCAGGCATCTCAATGTCTACGCCAGAAGTGATGGACTCTACTCCTTTCACAGCACGCCAGTCAGAGACCACAAATCCATCAAAGTTCCAGTCTGTTTTCAAAATTTCCTGAAGAAGATGCTTGCTGGCAGAAGTCCGGACACCATTTAATCCGTTGTAGGCAGTCATCAATCCCCAGGGTTTTGCCTTGGTAACAGGAATTCTGAATCCTGGTAAGTAAATTTCCTGGAGGGTTCGTTCATCCATGTGCACAACCAACGCTTCCTGATTTGCTTGTTGGTTGTTGGCTGCAAAAGCCTTGATCACTGCGCCAATCTTCTCCTCCTGACAACCATTGATAAAAGCAGTTGCCATCTCGCCTGTTAGTATTGGGTCCTCGGAAAAAAGCTCATAGTTGCGGCCATTCAGTGGATGCCTTTTGATATTAACCATCGGTGCCAGCAAGATGGAAGAACCGGTTGCGCGGGCCTCGCGGGCCAAAGCTCCCCCCACCTGACGAATAAGGTCACGGTTCCATGTAGCCGCCTGCCCGACCGCCGTTGGAAAACAGCTGGCATTGCCAACCCAATTACCTTCTTTGTCAAATACGATGGTGATGCCATGACCACAATCAGTCACCTGGAGAGGCGGAATATTCAATCTTTTGATTCCTTTAAAATGCCAATCATCGGCTCCGGACAAAAACCCGGCCTTTTCATCCAGCGTCATCAACCGGCAAATATCATTAACCCGCTCATCTGTACTCTTTTTACTATCCTGATAAACGGGAATATTGGTTTGAGCAGAAAGATCAAATACGAACTGAGTAACAAATAGGCTCAGGAGAATCAATTTGAAGAAATTCATTTTTTTGTATGTTGGTTAATTAACCCATTTCTACTTTTTTTGCCTAATATTTTTTGTGGCGAAACGATGCCTCTGCGACTAATGATGCAAATTTTCGAACCTAAAAGGAGCGAGTGGCAATCCGGCCAAATTAAACACGGAGCACCGCGGGTTGTTCCTCCAGCCATATCTTATTTTGGCAGGACTTTTAATCCTATCAGAGAAGATGTGAACTTTGTTGTTCTTTAGAAATGCTTTTGCCTCATAATATGGACCCTCCTTTGCGGCAATCTCAAATCCTGGCAGATTAAGAGGGGTAATCGTGACCAACTGGCTGTCCCTTTCCTTCATTAGAACAACCACCGTATCTCCTTTGATTTCTAATGAACCGAATACCGGACCATCTGCAATGACATCCTGATGATAGGCAACTTTAAATGCCTGTAGTGCGAGCCGATACCCAAAATCCTGTTTGTTTTTTGGATGAACATCAAAGGGATTCCCGATATCTGCAGAAACTACCATTCCGGTATTTGTTAAGGAAAGTGCTTGCTGCTGCGCTTCACGAAGCAGGCACCATGAGTCATCATAAGTTCCTGATTCATGGGTCAACTCAATGTTTGAAGTCTGGATAAATAAAAAGGGCAAATCATCCTGTCTCCAAAGTTTTCGCCAGTCTGCAATCAAATGCCTGAACATATTTTCATACAGAAGTGGCCTGGAAGCATCTGATTCTCCCTGAAACCATATAAACCCTTTCATTGCATATGGGATGACCGGCGCCACCATCCCGTTAAATAGGTATGCCGGGTTGTTCTGGTAACTCTTTGCAGCGGGAATCACCTTTTCAAGCTGGTTGTTAACCTTCCAGGTCCCCGAGAGATCAGTAACAAAAGATTGATCGGAATTGGACAACCAAAATTGTTCTTTTTTTCCCAATACCTGTGATTCGCCAAAAGGCTGAGCCAACCTGATGGTAAGTACATTTTCTCCGTTAAGAACTATTTGCGGAGGTATTTCGATTTTTACAGGTTGAGGATATAAGAAATAACCCAGCTCGGTGCCATTCAAAAAAACCTGACTTTGACGGTTCAGAAAACCCAGTGACAAAAGCAGATGCTGCGAAGCAAAAGGATCAGGAACCACAAAAGTTTTGCGGAACCAGACTACATTTCCAAAGTGACTCTTCCCATTCAACAATTCAGCTGACTCCCATTTTGAATCATCAAAGTTTGAGCTGTTGATTCTATCCGGCAACTCAGGTTTCGGATAACTAATCTGGTTACGGCGAATACGGCTCATTTCAATTGATTCAGCCATTTTTTCAGTCCAGTCGTGCGCATCAAATGTGGCTGGCACTTCAGGAAGCATTAATGAATCCTTGAATATTTCAAGCAACTCCCTGCTCATCCACGTTTGAATTGGAGTACCTGCCCAGGAGCAATGGATGAGACCAACTGGGACTTTTAATTTCTGATACAACTCCTTTCCAAAAAACCATGCCGTTGATGAAAACCCTGAAACAGTGGCAGGAGCTGCCATTTCCCATTTGCCGGATTGCAGGTCTGGCTGTTCTTTGGGTGAAGGATATTTTGGCACCGTGAACAGTCTGATCTCAGGATAATTGGAGTCTGCAATCTCCTCTTTAAAGTTGGAAATGGCTGAATACGGAATCCATTCCCATCCGCTCACCGGGTGTTCCATGTTCGACTGTCCCGAGGCAAACCATACGTCCCCTATCAGCACATTTTTGTATTCAATCTGGTTCGTAGCCCCTTTTATTTTCAGAATCCATGGTCCTCCTTCTGAAAGTCTCGGCAAGTATATTTTCCACGTGCCATCAGGCAATGTGGTCGCAGAAGCTCTTGAAGCCGCTAACTGTACGGTAATTTGCTCACCAGGAGTTGCAGTGCCCCATACCGGTATTGTCACATCCCGCTGCAAAACCATGTTATCTGAGAAAATTTTGGCAGTGCGAATTTGGCCAAAAGACAGGAAGTTCGTAAATAACAATAAGATAACTAGACACTTCATCTGTTTATTGTTTTGTTTTTAAACTGCCAGCTGGAACTCCCACAATCCGCCAGCTGGTAGACATGCTCGTTTCATCCTATTTTACCAATTGAATGGTTTGAATGGAAACCGGTCCCAGCAAACCTGATTTAATCAAAGGCGCTTTTGCCCAAGGAACTCTGGTTTGGTCTCCGGGTACAATGCCATTTACTGGAATTATGGTGCTGATAATATTGGTATTGGTATACTTTTCTCCCATGATTGCATCACCCGTCAAGCGATTGGACCAGGTATTTGCCACTTCAACAGTCAGCATATTTTCACCATTTTTAATCATTGCAGTGATGTCGTACCGATATGGCTTTGCCCATACAATTCCCAATGACCTACCATTCAGCCAAACCTCTGCTACCTTCGATAGTTCGCCCAAATCCAAAAATATCCTATTACCATCTGACGATATAGTATTATTTTCAAACCTGAAGCTTTTGTGGTAGGTTCCAATGCCTGAATAATACTTGATCCCATTGTTTTTGTTTTCTGTCCAGGAGGAAAGACGGGAAAATACGGCGGAATCCGGAGCTCCCCAGCCTTTCAAAAATGTAACAGTCCAATCACCTTCAATTATCTGAATTTTTGGATTGTGCTCTATCCGTTTTGATCCGGATCCGGACTGAAGATCATACGTTCCTTTATCCAAAAACAGGATCCCGCTTTGCGAGAATTCCATCAGAGGTGGATTTTGACCTGAACCGGAAACGCTTGTGTACGTTGCAGTGGAAGTGCCTTTTCTAAAAACCACAAAACAGGTTCCGTAGGGCGCCAACGTGAGGGGCATTTTGATGTTTTTATCTTTCTGAGCATAGACTGGAACTGCTACAATTTCACCGGTCAGCGGATTCCAGATTTCCGGCACTTTTGATGGCTGCCTGAAACCACACTCCCGTGAAACCCATTGAGCACTGGTATTGCGGATGAAATAAAAATCCACATCACTTTTCTGGTAATGGATGTAATCCAACAGAAAGGATTCCTTGTCAGTATAATCGAAATCGGGAGAAACACCCATCTTTTGAAGCATCTCCAGCGGTTTGGAATGAACAATCCGCGCACCTTGCCGGGTCAACTCGTCGAGTTTCGACCGGACAGCGGGGATGATCTCATCCTCTTCGTTCAACGCCAGTAAACTAAAGGTGGCCCCGTTCGACAAGACCAATTTCCCATTTTTAAAAGATAGGCCGGTGAGAAGAATCTCTGTATTAACGACTTCATAATCATAACCTGCCCCGACAACAAAGTGTGTATTCTTTGGTGCAGCCGAATTGGGAACTTTGTCACCGTAATAATAGAGCACATCTGCTACAAAATTTGTTTGCTGGAAAACAGCTGATGTGCGCGATAGATAATCGACAAATGGCCTCACTTTTGGCCACCATACCCGCTTGTTGTTGAAATGGGTACCGGCACCATACACGATTCCGGGGAAACCTGTCCCGGTGGGATTGTGACTGAACCCATGAAAAACAACCCGGTTCATCCCTTCGCAAAAAGCACGGTCACCCACTGGTTTGATATCAAACGGCCCTTCCTGCCAATGTTGAAAAGAGGTAAAAGCCTCTTCTTCAACGATCCCTTTTTGATAGATATGGGAAGCCGCGGCAACCTCTTTGACCACCCGTAGAATATCAATACTGTCTTTGGCACTGCTATCCTTGTAATACCTCGAATGGTTGACCCAGAATTCGCCCCTTGGCGTATCCAGGGCACCAAGAGCTTTTAGGGGCTCCGCCGGTCCGTTGTACAATGGGAATCCTGGGCCTCCGGCTTCACAATTTATCTTCAATCCATACCGGCTGCAAATTTTCTGTGCATTCTTGTACAGATTGTTGATCATCAATTCAGAAAGCGTCTTCTTGAAATCTGTCTGAACCTTAGCGGTCATCTCCGGTTTGAAAAGTTCCCGATCAAAAAATGAGGGAAGGAATTTGTACACCTCGTACCCGTTTAATTTCCTGAATTCACTTGCCAAAGTCGAAGTCCAGACAAATCCCCTTGCCTCGTAGCTGGCCAGATAGAAACTCTTAAGGGCACTCTTCCTGAAATCGCCAAGAATAGGTTGAAGGCGATTGATGAAGTGCATCAGATGGGTGCGTACCGCCGTCGAATCAAAATGGTCGATCGTCAATCCGGCAGATTGCGGACTTGGCAGAACCAGTTGCTGACCAGAATTGGAGCAAACATAGCGAAGGATCTCCCACTTTCCTTCCGGGGCTTTCCAGTTAAGCAGATCTTTTGCCGGATCAAAAAATCTGGTGATATTGATCACCTGAGCAGTATCAAGAATGCCCTTATTGGCATTGGCAGGAATGGCCAAAACCGCAATTTCTTCATAATAAACCGGACGCCCATTGGGCCGCAGTGGAATCATCGGCTTACTCGTTCCCCCAATCAAAGAGCTCTTTGGGAAAGCTATTTCCGGGAACGGAATGGCAATTTTCTGTGTCTCATTGCCGCCTGAAACCTGCACTTTCGAAAAATAGAGCGACTTGCCACCATGCTGCGGAAGTGTCCAGGCACCACCGGCATTCCAGCTGCTGGCCAGGTTCAGCCCCATCTCAAGTCCAAGTTTGCCCGCCTCCCTGACAGCAAACTTGATGATTTTCAATGACTCGTCACCAAGGAATGCCGGTCCGCCGGGAATCATGGTATCCTCTTTGGGAACACCAATTTCAAAGAAGTCGAAGCCACCGATGCCGGCTTTTTTCATCTCCAGCAACTCCTGTTTGGCAGTTGCAGTGTCAATATTTCCATTGAGACACCACCAGTAAACTTTTGGGTGGGCTGAGGGAGGAGGGTTTTTGAAGCCTTCTGTCAAATTTTGATAAGTAAGATCCTCTTGGCTAAAAGCTGCCCCGGTTGAAAGACCGAATGTGCAGATTAAAAGAATGATGATATAGTATTTCTTTCCCATCTGGTTTTTAATAAAAAAAAATTCAATTACAGGCATTAAGATAATGTTTTAGATATTCATTCTCCTTAGTTAATATTTTTAAATCTTCAGTTACTTACTTCATATAAAAAACCTCTTTCAATTGGATTGAAACGGGTGAATTATCAGGATTGGTATCCATAATATCAGCCATGTAGGCCCACCATTTTGCAATAATCATTTTACTTTCAGTATCCTGAGCACAATTTTCATCTAACTGCTTTACTTCAAAAAGAAAATTAGTTTCTCTATCCAAAAAAATGGAATAGTCAGATATTCCTGCTCGCCTGAATAACTCTTTTAATTCTGGCCAGATTTCATCATGTCGTTTTTGGTATTCCGCCTCATTTCCAGGCTTTAAAAACATCTTAAAAGCTACTCTATTCATTTTTAACTTTGTAAATATGTACCCCGTACCCTGAAAAAGAATCTTTAAACCCACCATTGATGGATTTTATTGATCTATCTTCTCCCAAAACTTCAATAGTTTGATTCCCGGTGAAATCTCTGAGCGTAAACGAAACCGTCGTAGACCCTGCTCTCATGGCCACCGCAAAAAGGTATGTGTATCCATCCATCCTTTTAATCATTGCATCCACACTAACTGCCTGGTTTTCTGAATTAACTGTAACTCCATTCTTCACACTTTGGGTATTTAGAACAATTGCAAGAGAAGTTATCTGAGTGTTGATTGCCGAAATCCCGGCCATCATTTGTGTGTCGGTTAGCAAGCCTGCCTCAACGAACGGAGTAATGGTATGAACAAAATAAATAAGTCCGCGTGCCCCATGTATCAAAGCCATCCATACTTCAGCCTTAACAATCTCAGGAGTAAGTGCATAAGCTGCATTTCCTTTATAGTTAGTACATTCAATACAGGTCCAGACTGACTTTGAATAGTTGGACCATTCTCTAAGTCTGTCTACCCCATGTGCTACCAACCATGGACTTTGTTTGACCAGATTGTGATAGGACAATTTCCATGATGCTGAACCAACCGGAGCATCATAAACATTCATCGGATAAATATCAAAACTTAAAATATCTCCTCCTTTTGAATACTCAACATAATCTTCGGGATGATTGGTTCGATCCCCTCTGCCATACCAGAGATCAGCAGCAACACCCTGGCCCATACCAAGAAAAACCGGACGGGTATTGTCATTGGACTTCATTTCACTGTATCTTGCAAGGATTGTTGATATGGGTGTCGGAACTGATGTGCCAGGAACGGCATTGTCAGGCTCATCTGCCTGTAACCATGCTTTGATCAAATTCTTGTTGACTGAATTAAGTCCGATGATATTCTGATCGCAGATTGTAACCATCGGAATACTGGAAATTGCGGTTAACTGATTTTCAGTCGGCCCTTTGTAAAGCCCAATGTAGGTATTGATGCCTAAGTTTTTATAAGTGCCCGAAGTTGGATCTGCCGGGTTTTGCAACCACACAGCAATCGGGAAGAAGTTAGGAGAGGATGAAGGTCCATTGCTCCATTTGGAATAATAGGCTGGTCCCCCTTCCCATGGACTCATCACATCACCAGGAAAACTGTTAATAATGCTCTTCTCTTTCGCACAGCTTTCTGCTGTCTGAAAAAAGAGCATAATCATTAGATAGATTAGCAAACTTCTGTATAAGGAAATGCTTACCATTTTTAAAAAATTAAACTGATACCCGGAATTCTTCCGGGTATCAGTGCTTTAGCAGTTCGATCTTCAATATTGAACTATTCTTTATCCCACCATACTCTATTCAAGTACGAATCTATGCCGGCACCTTTAACACCAAGAATTTTTGCAACGGCAACCGTCATATTTTCCTTGTTTTGATCAATCTCGTTTTGAGGATATTGAAACCTGCGTGGAATAGACAGCCCTACAACTCCTACCGGAAGAAGATTAGGGAAACCACTCCGCCGCCAATTGGAAAAGCCTTCGAGCGGATTGAGAAACAATGTCAGGTAAAGCTGACTGTTAATCTGTTCCAATTCCTTGCCTGTCGCAAGATTTTTACTGGCTATAAAAGCATCGTAACCCGAAATGGCCGGAGCACCCGGATACAGCTTCAATTGTTCGATATGAGCCTTTATTCCATTTTGATAGAGGGTATTGGCAACATCGCTCCCCACATTCCATCCGCGCACTTTGGCTTCAGCACACAGCAGTGCAACTTCGGAGTAAGAGACATGCACGGCTGGTGCATTGTATTGCTGCAAAAAATTTGCGACCTGCCTGCGCTGGTCTTTGTGTGCGACGGCGACCTTCCCCTTACCGGGAACATCAATGGTAATGGTTGAAACTGCAGGATTATTGCCCAAACTAGCAGCTCCCGGCACAATCCCGAAGATCCCCGACATGGCATTATTTCCAGGAACTGCTGCATAATAAGCAGCCACCGGATCGGTAATATCAATACGTGTTTGTAGTGCAGGACCTGTCACCAATGGAAGCAGGGGATAATAGCTCCGGGTAAGAATATTCAGGCGAGGATCTACCAGATCGGTGATGGTTGCAGGTTTCATCATATTGATCATGGTAGTCGTAATTCTTGAAGGATCCGCTTGTGCATACAGTCCTCCAGTCAATCCATTTCCCCTGTATTCTGATCCCACGCTGATCACATCTTCATGCCTGGTCATGCAAATATCAGCATTGCTGGCTATCAATCCATCTGCAAAGGCAGCCTCCGCTTCAGTTTTGGACTTTACTGGATCCACCTTGACCAGTCTCATTGCATACCGCAAACGAAGTGAGTTAGCAAGCTTCTTCCATTTGGCTACATCACCTCCGTAAAATTGGTCTTCGTTTACTTTATCTTTTGTCGCATCCAGCTGTGAAAACGCCTCCTTCAACTCTTTGAAATAATCGTTGTAAATATCCTTCTGATCATCATATTTTGGACGCATTGTCAGCGAAATGTACCCTTGTCCTGCTTCAGAATAAGGAATATCGCCGTACAGGTCCGTCAAACGTGCAAAGATCATCACTCTCATGATCCTGCACATGGCATTCAGGTTGGTTTTGTTGGCAACTCCCCTTGTTCTTTCTACCGCATCCACAATATTGACTACCACCCCAGGGTAGTTACTGCCCCAGACAAGTGAGTAGACGGATTCCGAATAGGCATAAGTAGCTCCGCTATTGTTTGTAAAAGTTCCTGCAATTTGTTGCAAGAGTGGCATCGTGACACCAATGGCCAATCTCAGTTGATCCGTATAATCACCGGAATACCTCATCTGAGTGTATACGAGCTGATTTACTGGATCCAGATTGGTGGATCTGACCGGATTAACATTGATATCTCCAAAATCATTGCACGAAAACAACAGGACGATGATCAAAATAAAACCAAATTTTTTGATATGCTTTTTCATCTGTTTAATATTTTGTTTTTTAATTGCCAGATGGAACTCGCCAATAAATATTCTCTTGTGTGAGAAGCAATTCTCTTGGCTCGTTTCATCACTTTAGTTTATTACTTCATTGGTACTGTTAGAATTTAAATTTCAGATTAAAACCAAGGGCTCTTCTGGAAGGAAGTGAACCAAGTTCCAATCCTTGACCGTTTCCATTGTAGTAATTGGAATCCGGATCGATATTTGGGATGTTCTTGCTGATGATCCAGGGATTTCTGGCAACCAGACCCACTGACAATCCAGCCATTCCCATTTTTTTGGAAAACTCTTTTGGAACATTGTAACTTAAGGTAACATCCCTTACTTTAATGTAAGAAGCGTCATACACAAAAGGCGCAGCAACTCCCTGTCCGTCTATCACATAACCGCCCCAAAATACAGTTGGATCAATACCCTGTGTGTTAGGCGTGTAGGTTACGACACCGGCAGCATCAGTTGTTTTGATAACACCCTGAGGAACATATCCTTTCTGTTTCCCGGCAGCCAACCATGCGGCCGGTGTTTGAGCTGCGGCATTTCTGTCCTTTTCTGATTGGATCCACTCATCACGACCTTCCAGTGTCAGGCTACTTTGTCCTCTGGCAATGGAATACATGTTGGTCATGGAGAATAGATTACCCCCGTGTTTGATGTCAATGGAAGCCGTCAATGTAAGGCTTTTGTAACTAAAAGTATTGACGATACCGCCTGTCCAGTCAAAGGTACCGTTTCCAATTACCTCTCTGGCAGCTGATTGAATTGGTCTGCGGGAAACCGGATCAAGGATGATGTTTCCATTCGGATCCCTTTGGTAGTTATATCCCATGATTGCACCATAAGCCTCACCGGGTTTGGCTACAACTGATACGCCCAACCATCTTGCGGAGGACAATGTTAAAAATGGAAGTCCAGAAGCCAAAGATTCTACTGTATTCTTGTTTTTTGCAAAATTGACCTGGATATCCCAGTTGAGGTTCTTTGTCCTGATTGGAGAACCGGTTAGGGCAAGTTCTACCCCTTTGTTCGAAATGGATCCAACATTCACAATCTGACTTACATAGCCTGATGAATTCGGTGCTGGAACTACATTGATCTGATCGCGTGAGATGGAGGTGTAATAGGTAAAATCAAACCCCAAACGATTGTTAAGAAATTTCATGGCCAAACCTGTTTCAAACGACCGGGTTCGGGTTGGTTTTAACTCCTTGTTGGGAACGACGGTTGTGGAGATTGAACCTGATGGTTTTCCATTGAAGGAAAACGGATAAAGTCCATATACAAGATTCAGCATATAAGGATCCGTATCACTTCCTACTTCAGCTGCTGATGCCCTTAGTTTTCCAAACGTTATTGCCTTGGGAAGGTTTTTGAATGCTTCAGTAAAGACGAAACTTCCGGATAAAGATGGATAGGCATATGTGTTGTTCTTGACAGGCAAGGTAGACGATGCATCGCGACGAACAGTTGCGTCAAGAAAGAGAAAGCTTTTGTAAGAGGCAGCTAAAATACCATAAAAAGAGTTTTTGTCCTTCCTTGCATAGGTGGATGTAATCGATTTTTCCGTGTAGCTGTTGGGATTTATAATTCCACTGACCGCCTGTATTGTAAAAATATTTGCGAAGCCATCCGTTAAAAAACTGAAATAGTTGATACCACCCCGTGCGGTGAGTTTAATGGAAGGAGTAAGATCCTTTTCGTACGACAACATGGCATCCAATTGCTTTGTGACAGCAGTCCGGTCTATCTGTTCAAGGGATCCTTTCAACGCGAGTGGAGAACTGATCGGACTATATTTTTCGAAGCTTAATGTATTTTGATCTGCACTTCCGGTCACTTTAAGATTCAGCCCTTTCATGAATTCATAATTCAGGGTTATTCCACCCATGAACCGGTTCTTTTTGGTTGTATTGGACATCTCATTGATAATCCAATAGGGGTTGTAATTGTACAGACCGCCACCCCATTCATTGTAAACACC
>CAIRSO010000862.1 GCA_903881215.1 uncultured Bacteroidia bacterium | reverse complement strand
CTCCTCGAAGAAATTTTCAATTACATCAACAATAGTTTCCCGATCATAATATTGAAAATTCTCATTGAACTGATCCCAATCAATTACTGCCATAAATTAAACCTTAGATTGTTGCGGCAAAATAATCAATAGTTTTGATCAATCCCTCTTTTAATTGAATTTTTGGTTCCCAATCCAGCATTTTTTTGGCTAAATCAATGTTGGGTTGTCGTTGCATGGGGTCATCGGAAGGCAATGGCATCCTGACAATCTTTGATTTTGAATTGGTTAGCTTGATTACCTGTTCGGCCAACTGCATAATGGTGAATTCGTTGGGATTTCCAATATTGACAGGTCCGGTAAAGCTTTCAGGCGATTCCATCATCCTGATCATTCCTTCAACCAAATCATCCACATACTGGAAACTCCTGGTCTGCAGACCATCTCCGTAGATGGTAATATCCTTATTCTGGAGGGCTTGAACGATGAAATTCGATACCACCCTGCCATCATTAGGATGCATCCTGGGACCGTAAGTGTTGAAGATCCTGATTATCTTGATCCGAACGTTGTTTTGATTGTGGTAATTCACGAACAAGGTTTCAGCCGATCTTTTGCCTTCATCGTAACAAGACCGTTCACCAATAGGATTGACATGTCCCCAATAGCTTTCCGTTTGGGGATGAACCTTAGGATCACCATATACCTCGCTGGTTGACGCCTGAAGGATCTTTGCCTTTACCCGTTTGGCCAAACCCAGCATGTTAATGGCACCCATCACAGAGGTTTTCATGGTTTTGATGGCATTGTACTGGTAGTGAACAGGCGATGCTGGACAGGCCAGATTATAAATCTCATCCACTTCAATGTAAAACGGATTTGTTACATCATGCCTGATCAGTTCAAAATAGGGGTTGGAAAGAAGGTGAACGATGTTCTGCTTCTGACCAGTGAAATAATTGTCGAGACAGACAACATCATTGCCCTCATTTAGCAATCTCTCACATAGATGAGATCCTACAAATCCGGCACCTCCTGTGACTAATACCTTTTTCTTGATCATGTTTTTCATCTTAAATTCCCAAGAAACAGATATTCGATGTGAATAATCTGTCTCTCAGGTTTGAGTGAATATTATTTAGTAGTATCTACACCAATGCAGAAATAATCAAATCCCTGACGTTTCATTTCCGCCATTTCGTAGATATTTCTACCATCGAAAATAACGGGCATATTCAATAGTTTCTTAACAATTTTAAAGTTGGGGAACTTGAACTCCGGCCATTCAGTGACTAAAAGCAAACAATCTGCATCTATCAAGGCCTCGTATTGATCCTCTGCGTAGGTTATTGTATTTCCCAGTTGATGGGTTGCCTCTTTCATGGCGATTGGATCATAGGCTTTTACCTTGGCCCCTGCTTCCAGAAGTTTATTGATGATGACTACCGACGGTGCCTCACGCATGTCATCGGTCTGTGGTTTGAAAGACAATCCCCATACGGCAATGGTTTTGTCTTTGAGATCTCCGTTAAAATATTTATGAACTTTTTGGAAAAGAACGGATTTTTGAGCCTGGTTGACAGCTTCAACAGCCTTTAATACCTGCAGATCATAATTAAAATCTTCTCCGGTGTGAATCAAAGCCTTCACATCTTTTGGGAAGCAAGATCCTCCATATCCAATACCAGGATAAATGAATTTGTTGCCAATTCTGGAGTCTGAACCAATTCCTCTCCGCACCATGTTGATGTCGGCTCCTACAATTTCGCACAGATTGGCGATGTCATTCATAAAACTGATCTTTGTTGCCAGCATAGCGTTGGCTGCATATTTGGTCATCTCGGCAGAGGTGATGTCCATGAAAATGATCGGGTGACCGTTTAAGGTAAAAGGTTTATATAGACTTTTCATCAGCTCTTCAGCTCTTGGGGAATCCAGACCAACCACGATACGATCGGGTTTCAGGAAGTCATCAATAGCAGCTCCTTCTTTAAGGAATTCAGGATTCGAAGCGACATCAAACGAAATGGCTACACTGCGTTTGTTCAACTCTTCCTGAAGCGCTTTTCTTACCTTTTGCGCAGTGCCTACCGGAACAGTACTCTTGGTTACAATAAGCAAATAATCCTTCATATTTCGGCCGCAATCGCGGGCTACACTTAAAACATACTGCAAATCAGCACTGCCATCCTTGTCTGGAGGGGTTCCTACAGCTGTAAAAAGGACTTCACAATCTTCGAGTGCCTCAGCGAGAGAGGTTGTAAATTTCAAACGTCCCTTTTTCATGTTCCTAAGCAACATCTCTTCGAGCCCGGGTTCATAAATCGGAACAATCCCATTGTTTAGATTATCAATTTTTTTCTGGTCGATGTCAACACAGGTGACTTCAATACCCACTTCAGAAAAACAGGTGCCGGTCACAAGACCAACGTATCCGCTTCCAACTATGACGACTTTCATTATTTTATGGATTAGAAATTAAATACTCTTTTTGATGCAGTTTCAGTTCAAAAGCCCGAAAATTCCCGATAAAAATAAGTAAACACGATGAATATTTCCATAGTGAAATTAACAATTATTCACAGTAAATTGCTTGCTGCCTATCTGCCGTATGGAAATCGATCAACAAATATTAATTTAGCCCCCTAACTCTTATGTTCAGGATTCAGGAACGTAAAATTGTGTTTTTTATTCCTCTCAATAATAATTGCCTTAATTGAAAACATTATTTAAAAGATTAGTTCTCGAAGACAACTTCCTGTCGTTGGCCGGCAATGTTACGATCGCTTTTTTTGGTCTTTCAGGATTCGCTCTGCTGGCAAGAAGTTTTCCAATGGAGGAATTTGGAAAATGGGTTTTGTTCATTTCCTCTTTTGCCTTTATTGAGATGTTCAGACTTGGTATGACTAATACCGCAATTGTCAGATATATATCCGGTGTCGATAATGAAGAGCGGGTTAAACTTTTAGGATCAAACGCGCTGATTGGTTTGGTAGCATCCATACTATTCGGAATAATTCTGCTGATAAATTATTATCTTTTTTCGAATGCCATCACCAATGCCGGTTATGCACTTTTTTTTGTGTGGTATCCAATATTGGCGCTTGTCAATCTTCCCATGAATACAGCTGCTGTCGAGATGCAGGCTGATCAGAAATTCGGTAAAATTTTACTGATACGGATGATGGAAAGCGGCAGTTTCTTTCTGGTTTTGGTTATCAATTCTTTATTCCTGAATATGACTCTGGTTCAGGTGGTCTGGGCCTTGATCATCATCAATTTTTTTACATCACTGTATTGTATCCTGAAAGGCTGGGATGGAATGAGACATATCTTTAAGGCAACAAAACAATCAAATTTGACGTTGCTTCACTTTGGAAAATATACGACTTTCACCATTGTGGGAACAAATTTGCTTAGAAGTTCGGATACATTTATCATAAGCTTAAGCCCACTTGGAACTGCCGCGGTCGCGTTGTACAGTATTCCTTTGAAACTTACTGAACTGCAACAAATACCCTTGAGAAGTTTCGTGGCAACTGCCTTTCCTAAAATGTCTAAAGCAAGCATTAAAGGAAATGTGCAAGAGGTAAAGGAGCTTTTTTATACTTACTCGGGTGCAATCAGCTATTTGTTCATATTTGCCAGTGCGTTTATATTTATTTTTGCCGATGTTTTTGTTTTAGTTCTGGGAGGGAGACAATACCTGGGCAATGACCCTCTGACCGGATTCAATGCCACCACCATTGTTAGGATTTTTACACTGTATGGATTGCTTGTGCCAATCGACAGAATGACAGGAATTTGCCTTGATAGCATAAATCGACCTGACAAGAATTTTATCAAAGTTCTATGGATGGTGATTGCGAATATTATCGGTGATCTGATTGCTGTATTTATCTTCAAATCTCTGGCTATGGTGGCTGTTGCTTCTATATTTTTTACGATAATCGGAGTTTGGATTGGATTTCGATTTCTGAACAGAGAGTTACATTTGGACATTATCCAGATCCATTACAAAGGAATCTCATTCTATAAATCAATAATTGAATTTCTAAAAAAACATTATAAAAGCCCCGACTTATTAG
>CAIRSO010000861.1 GCA_903881215.1 uncultured Bacteroidia bacterium | reverse complement strand
GTGAGAATTTGAAAATGTGAGAATTTGAAAATTTGAAAATGAGGGAATGAAGGAATGTGGAAATGTGGCAATATGGAAATGATGTATAACCGCAATCGAAATTCGAAAATTAATATATGACGCCAAATTTTAAAATTATAGAGATCAAGGGTTGTATTGAAAGCACCCAAAGCCCGCTGACAGATTCCGGTAGTGAAGCCATCTGGATGACACCAGAGTTGATACCTGTCAAGGGGGCTTACACCAAGTCTGACCTCGAGGGAATGGAGCACCTCAATTATGCAGCCGGGAAAGCACCATTTTTGCGGGGACCATATTCCTCCATGTATGTCATGCAGCCCTGGACAATCAGGCAGTATGCCGGATTCTCCACTGCAGAAGAGTCCAACGCATTCTACCGTAGGAATCTTGCTGCCGGACAGAAGGGACTGTCGGTTGCATTCGACCTGGCTACCCATCGCGGTTACGATTCAGACCATTCCAGGGTAACAGGTGATGTTGGCAAAGCTGGTGTGGCCATCGATTCCATTCTGGACATGAAGATTCTTTTCGATCAGATTCCGCTCAACAAGATGTCTGTTTCCATGACCATGAACGGCGCCGTTCTGCCCATTATGGCATTTTACATTGTGACGGCACTTGAACAGGGAGCCAAACTGGAAGAACTTGCCGGTACCATTCAAAATGACATCCTCAAGGAATTCATGGTAAGAAATACCTACATCTATCCGCCTGAATTCTCCATGAAAATTATCGCAGATATTTTCGAATTCACGTCGCAGAAAATGCCGAAATTCAATTCCATCTCCATTTCCGGATACCACATCCAGGAGGCCGGAGGTACAGCGGATATTGAGATGGCATATACCCTGGCGGACGGACTGGACTACATCCGTACCGGTATCAAAGCCGGACTTGATATCGACGCGTTTGCTCCCAGACTCTCCTTTTTCTGGGGAGTGGGAATGAACCATTTCATGGAGATCGCTAAGATGCGCGCTGCCAGGATGATCTGGGCCAAAATGGTCAAGCAGTTCAATCCGAAGAGCGCCAAATCCATGGCTTTGCGCACCCACTCCCAAACATCAGGCTGGTCACTGACCGAGCAGGATCCATACAACAATGTTGGCCGCACTTGTATTGAGGCCCTGGCAGCCGCGTTGGGTCATACGCAGTCTCTTCACACCAATGCTCTGGATGAAGCCATAGCATTGCCAACCGATTTCTCTGCACGGATCGCCAGAAACACACAAATCTATCTGCAACAGGAGACCGAAATCTGCCGTTCTCTAGATCCCTGGGCCGGATCATATTACGTCGAGTCACTGACCAACGAAATCATGAAAAAAGCCTGGGCTTTGATCGAAGAGGTAGAAGAGTTGGGTGGCATGTCAAAAGCCATCGAAACAGGAGTCCCAAAGATGCGCATTGAGGAGGCTGCTGCACGCACACAAGGCCGCATCGATTCCGCATCTCAAGCCATCATTGGCGTGAACAAGTACCGGTTGGAGAAAGAAGATCCGATCGACATTCTGGAGATTGACAACAGTGCAGTTCGATTGTCGCAAATTGAAAGATTGAACCTACTAAGGGCCAACCGCAACGAGGCAGATGTTCTTGCTTCGCTCGAAGCCATTACCGAATGTGTGAAGTCTGGCAAAGGCAACTTGCTGGAACTTGCAATCGATGCAGCTCAAAAACGTGCCACCCTGGGAGAGATCTCCTTCGCATGCGAGAAAATTGTCGGAAGATACAAAGCAACCATCAGAACCATATCAGGCGTGTATTCATCAGAAGCTAAAAATGACGGCGACTTTACCATTGCGAAGGCGCTCGTCCAAAAATTTGCAGAAAAAGAAGGTCGGCAGCCACGTATCATGGTAGCCAAAATGGGTCAGGACGGTCACGATCGCGGTGCCAAAGTTGTCGCCACTGGCTATGCCGACCTCGGATTCGATGTCGACATGGGACCATTGTTCCAAACCCCCGAAGAGGCAGCCAAACAAGCCGTCGAGAACGATGTGCACATCATGGGGATCTCGTCTCTTGCGGCAGGGCACAAAACTTTGATACCCGCTGTCATAGAAGAGATGAAAAAACTCGGGCGCGAGGATATCATGGTCATTGCAGGCGGGGTAATACCTTCCCAGGATTACCAATTCCTCTATGATGCAGGAGTTGTGGCAATCTTTGGCCCTGGTACTTCAGTTGCAGCTGCCGGCAGGAAAATCATGGAGATATTGATTGCAGCTCAAGAATAGGAAGGCTCCTGGTTCCACCCCAACTTGATATTCCAAATTGGAATAGCAAGATATCAAACTCCTCTTTTTTGAGTTGAAACAGAAAGTCATCCGGAAACCTAAACAAATTCCGCTTGACAGCCTCTTTCAATCTAATTATCCCGGAGGGATAAAATGTTTCTAGAAATCGGATTACACATGTATTTATGCGACCCCGGCCGGTGTCGAATAGCTTTCTAATCAAAATTTTCTATAAATATATGACCTCTCCGAGGTCTATACAAATCTTCATTGAGTTTATCAGCAGACATAATCTACCAAATTTTCAGCACCACCTTCTCTTTTGTCAAATTGACAAACGGTCCAGCCGGATTTTGCTCTTCTGAACGTTTGTTGCCAAAATAGTCCTGGTCAATGGTCAATTCACTGCCATCAGGGTTGTCGTAGGGTGCCCTGGGGATTTTGGCTTTTCCCAATATTGCAGTATTTATTATTTGACTATTTGGTTTGATAAAGGCTTGATTAAATGAGACATGTAAATAAATATTTGCTCCTTCTTCTACCAGTTTGATCCCGGGGTTAAAGGTTGAATCGTTGGTGAAAACAGTCTCTTTCGAGGATGGCTTCGCGCCATTGCAGTAACTATTCCCACTAATCCAAACCTGTAGTTTTGCACCGTTATAAACCTCTGAGCCAAACTTAAATCTGTCGTTTTTGAATGTTTTATCTCCCGGTCCGACGAAGATATTGTTAAACAGGCGGTCGTCTCCCGAAAGAATCGTGGTCAACGCGGCAATATCGGTAGAGTGGGGCAGGAAATAAGGGGTAAACCGATTGGGTTCCGGCCACATATAAAATGCTCCGACAATCAGATTGTGCAGATAGGCCCCGCCTTGCGACTGTGTTCTGATGGCCATGGGTGAGAGAAAAATGTTGTTGTCGACCACAAAAGGTCCATGGTTGACCTCCACAAAGAGATCTTCCAGGCTGTTGTTGGAGAAAAGATTGCAGGAAACGCGTGTGCCTTGTGTCATCCAGTCGAGCCAAAGTCCTCTGCCACAATTGTGGATCCGGTTTTTCCGGATATAGGTGTCTACCGCAGCATGAAATTTTATTCCTCCGATCTCAGCCCCGCTGAATTGCCGTTTTGTCCAGATGTTGTAGATATGGTTGTTTTCGATGGTGCTGAAGGCGGCTCCCATGCTACCGCAAATACCGGTCTGTTCGCAATTGAAGATGGTGTTGTTCCGCACGATATGGGAACCAATATTTTCCTTGTTCCAACCCTTACGCAGTACATTAAACAGCACTTCGATGTAATGAATGTTGCCATCCCGGTTCACATTTTCCTTGTCGAGCGTCCAGACATTGTGCCCCGATCCGCGTTCTTTCCCCAGTGTGATGCCGTTGCATTTCGAATCGCTGATGACATTGTCCTCGATGATCCACCCTTTGTTCCAATGGGTGGAGATCATGCCAACCTGTTCGGCAGTGGGGGCTGCCCATTGTGTAGCCGCCTGACTGAAGTGAAAACCTCGTATGGTGATGTAGTTGATTCCTGGTTTATCGGGATAAAAGATGGTTCTCCGGGTACTGATTTCGGTCAGTTCCTTGTTAGGATTAACTTTCTGAAAGTTAGCCCAGATGGTTGTTGTTTCGGCATTGCTCTCGCAGTACCAGGTATAGGTTGAACCGATGGAATCCTGCACATTGGCAGCAACGACCGGATTGTAAATTTTGTCGATGGTCTCTTTTTCATAAAACGATTTACCATTCAGAAACAGTTCACCGGTATGATGGATCCGGCCTTGCCGGTTGAACCAGTCACCGCTTATAGAATCCTGGTAAGGGTTGTAGTCCCCGAAAAAGGAGTTGGGAATAGTCACCTTCCAGACCCCGTCTTTCTCCTTTTTCCAGCCGGATACTGTTTCGGAGCCTTTGACTTCCACTTTTTCCCCGGAAGCAGCACGGTAAAGGATTCTTTTGGCATCACTTTCACCTCCTCGAGAGGGATTGATCCATTCCCTGTAAACACCTGCATGCACAGTAATTGTATCACCTGCAAAGGCACTTTTGGCTGCTTGAGAAATGGTGAGGTATGGCTTTGATGCAGATCCTTCACCGGCATCATTGCCGGATTTTGAAACATGAAATTCTTTGGCAGGGCAGAAGGTGCTGACAAACAAGAAGGTAATTAGCAGGTAAAAAGCAGATTTTTTCATGGAAGTTGGTATAAATCGGTTTTTTATTTGGAAAATGGTTGATGTGTTGTAATCCGGGTCTTTTTTATGCAATAAATATAATGAAAATCCTTGTTAAGCATTGGATTGCGACAATCCACAGAAATAGCACTCAATATTTTTTGATTATACGATGGCTTATCGTATATTTGTATTTAGACAAAGGTTAGCAAGAAAAACAAAATTTATACACATGAAAGTTACAGCAATAATACCTGATGAACTTGTCAGAGAAACCCAAATCCTGTCCAATGCCAGGAATATCACCGATGCAATGATCATTGCCTTAAAGAATTATATTGCACTACAAAAAATGAAAGCAATGGGTGAAGCAATCAATAAAAGTCCATTGAAATTTAAGCATTCTGCGCAGGAAATAAGGGATATAAACAGGCAATAATGGATTTGATTGTCGACTCTTCGGTTTGGTTTGAATACTTCAAAAGGAATGATCCTTATTTTATGGAAGTACAGAAATATTTGGATACTCTAAGCATAAAAATATTGGATCCAATTATTGGTGAAATTTTGCAGGGGGCTTACAATCAAAAGGAGTTAAATTTTATCAAAACGCATATTCAATATGTACCCAAAATTGAAATGAAGGACTTATTTGAAAGAGCCGGTGAATATTCGTGTGCCAACAAACTTGTTTCGAAAGGCATTGGCCTGATTGATGCGTGCCTGATCTATGCAACGGTCGAAACGAACTCAATACTTTGGACACTCGATAAAAAAATCATCAACTTTTTGGATAAGAAATATCTGTACGATTTGGGATAAGCATTTATTGGAAGAAAAAATGGATTAAAGTTGTTCGCCAAAATTCCAGGCCTGAATATGCCTGATTCCTTTGTTTGAAGGTAATACCAAATCATCCAGCGTGACGATATACTTTTCATAATGATCGTTGATTGCCTCAAGCGACCCGTATTCGCGCACAATAGTTTCCGGTTCAGCCAAAAGATATGCACATTGAACGTAGATCACCCTGTCTGCTTTATTGGCCACAAAGTCCACCTCTTTATTTTTGATGTTGCCGGTATAAACTTCATATCCTGCCCGGCGAAGTTCAAGATAGATAAGATTTTCAACCAAATAGCCAAATCCATATCCGAATCCCGGATACAGGTAGTTCTTGAAAGACAAATCATTGGCATAAAATTTTACATTTCCGGCAATGATTTCTTTCCCTTTGATGTTAAACCTTTCGCAGCGGTGGATTAAAAAAGCATCCTCAATGTAGCCAATATAATTAGAAATGATGTCGTAACTCGTTTTTCGGCCTAGTCCTTTGTAGTACTTAAAAATATTGCTGACGGAAACCAGATTGGAAGCATTGTTAACCAGATAAACAAATATTTCCTCCAGAAGTCGTGGTTCTCTGATACTGTGGCGTTGAATAACATCCCTCAGCAAAACAGTGTCTTTTATTCTTTAAAAAATGACAGAAAGCCTTATTGGAAATGAATTTGAAAGTGTGGTTGATTTCAGGATTGCGAATTTGATGGTCGACTTCTCGGTTTGGTCTTGCACCCTTTTTCATCCGAATGATTCAGTAAAACCAATTCGCTTTTTGAGGTATTCTGGCCAATAAAAATCTAGCTATATTCGTTCGATCCAATTTTCGATTTTAATATTAGATATTCGACTTAGATGTTTCTCGTTTTCTGTCACTAAAATTAAATTATTTGCTACCGCAGTCGTTCCAATCAGAAGATCAAAATCATCAATAAGTTTTCCGGTTTTTCTCAGTCTCGCTTTCTCCTTTGCATAAATGCTTAGTGAATTAAAGATTGGAACTATTGTAATTACTTTGGCAAAATCATCGACCATTCTCATATTCTCATCGGTTCGATCACTACATTCTGCTCCATATTTAAGTTCAGCCAGAGACACTTCAGAGATGCAACAGTTTTTTTAACCTACTTTTTTAAATTGTTCATTAAGGCCAAATTTCCCTTTTAAGAAAAACACACAAATATTGGTATCTAAAAGAAATTTTTCCATCTACTCAAAAAGCTTCAATAGTACGATTAAACGTTCTGCTTTCCCGAATCTCCTTTATAAGTTCTTCAGCGCTTTTCTCGGACTTAAAAGCTCCAAAAAACATATCAATAATATCTTCATTATCAGTATCTTCGTTAATAATAGAATTTGAGAGTTTTGCTATAAGCTTTA
The DNA here is from genome assembly GCA_903881215.1 of uncultured Bacteroidia bacterium. Classification (GTDB taxonomy): domain Bacteria; phylum Bacteroidota; class Bacteroidia; order Bacteroidales; family Prolixibacteraceae; genus CAINVV01. The sequence continues at coordinate 825 of CAIRSO010000861.1, read as the reverse complement.
ATTTATTTTCGCTGCTTAAACTTCTGAGCAATCCAAAATAGTTATCAATCAATACTGCATTTGTATTAGATTTCATATCCAAATGTTTTTTACAAATATACTCAATTTCCATGGTGATTCTTTTCTATTGACAGTTTCCAAAAGGTGATCGCCTCGTTTTTCTTGTCTAATAATTTGGTTGGCAAGCCACCAGAAGATAACATCACAGCAATTCCTGCCACTTTTATGTCTTCAACTGCTTCAGGTGTGAAAATTACTTCCATAACTCATCAGGATGAATATGGATGCCCTTACCTTTTTTGATCGCTTTTTCACCACGCTTAATCTTTTCAACAACTGTCTGATTATATGGGTATTCCTCAATTTTTATTATTCATATGTTCCGAAGACCATCCATAATCTTTTTTACAGTTTTGTTATCACTATCGAAACTAATGATTGCTGTTTTTGTCATAATCAATTCATTTTTTATCGAGATAAGCAAAGATAAAGCTAATGTTGGGTGATTATAATGCTATTTTTGTATTATATGTTGAATGTAAAAGCGTCCTTTAGTTGATTATTTTGCATAAAAATATATGCGAAACAACTTTCAGTTAACCTGTTAAATATTCATATTATGCCAACCTATCGTATTATATTGACCGAGGAACCGGAAGGTGGCTATACGGTCCTGGTTCCAGCACTCCCCGGCTGCATTACCTATGGTGATAATGTTAACCATGCCAAAGAAATGGCCAAAGAGGCTATTGAAGGATATTTGGAAGTATTGAAGGAACGAGGTGATGAAATACCGGATGACAGCCGGTGCCCGATTTCCTGGAG